>JBDSHT010000027.1:0-5162 GCA_039918315.1 Ginsengibacter sp.
AATAAAGCAACATTTTCTCATACGGTTCTAACTTTTTAATTCGTTAGAAACTATCTTTACTAATTATGATCGTAGGTATTTTAAAAGAACCATTTCCTGAAACCCGTGTATCAGTTTTACCGGAACACTTACCCATTTTACAAAAAATAAATTGTAAAATTTTGGTGGAAGTGGGGGCAGGTAACAATGCCTGTGTAACAGACGCGAAATTTACAGAATCCGGTGCAGATGTTACTTCCAGGGATGAAATTTTAAAAAATGCAGACATCATATTATGCATGCACCTTCCTGCTGAAAATGAAATACCTCAGTTAAAAACAAAAGTTATTTTAGGATTTTATCAACCTCTTTATAATATTGATGAAATAAAAAAGCTTGCAGAAAACAATGTCACTGCATTCAGCATTGACATGATACCGCGTACGACACGGGCCCAAAGTATGGATGTACTAAGCAGTCAGGCAAATATTGCAGGCTACAAATCGGTGTTGCTGGCGGCTAATTTATTTCCAAAATATTTCCCCATGTTTATGACAGCAGCCGGAAGCATACCGCCTGCAAAACTTTTAATTCTGGGAGCAGGTGTTGCAGGCTTGCAAGCCATTGCCACAGCAAGAAGACTTGGAGCAGTGGTGGAAGTTTTTGACACCAGACCTGCTGTGAAAGAAGAAGTGATGAGTCTTGGGGCAAAGTTCATAGAAGTAGAAGGTGCAGCAGATGCGAGTAAAGCAGGTGGATATGCAGTAGAACAGACTTCCGAATTTTTACAAAAGCAAAAAGAAAAAATAGCATCAAGCGTTGCGAAATCTGATATTATAATAACTACAGCACAAATATTTGGGAAAAAAGCTCCAATATTAATTACGGCGGAAATGATTGGTGCGATGAAAAATGGCTCGGTGATTATTGACCTTGCTGCTGCTACAGGTGGAAATACCGATGTTACTAAAAACAATGAAACCGTGCAGTATAAAGGAGTTACGATCGTCGGAAATTCAAACCTTCCCTGCACAATGCCATCTGATGCTAGCAAAATGTATGGAAAAAATATCCTGAACTTTCTTCAACTAATTATTAATAAAGAAGGCGGATTGAATTTGAATTTTGAAGATGATCTTGTAAAAGGTACCTGCATTGCCAACGATGGTAAATTACTAATAAAGTAAAAACGAAAGATGGAAGAAGTCACAATTTTTTTAAAGGACAATTTAGAACTCATTTATATTGTCATTCTCATGATCTTCCTCGGAATAGAAATTATAGGAAGGGTACCCAGCGTGCTTCATACGCCTTTAATGAGTGGCGCCAATGCGATTCACGGAGTGGTAATAATAGGTGCCATCATAGTAATGGGCAAGGCAGAAAGCGACAATTATATTGCCCTTATTCTTGGATTTCTGGCTGTGGTATTAGGCACTTTGAATGTGGTAGGAGGCTTTGTTGTTACCGACCGGATGTTGGAAATGTTTACTAAAAAGAAGAAATAAAATAATTTTTTGGAAATAAAAATTAATCAATTCAATTAACCAAACCACGAATTAACCATTAAAAATGGGCTTCAGCATTTTATCTATTTTATACATCATTGCTTCGGTAACGTTTATCCTTGGATTAAAAATGTTATCCAACCCCAATACAGCAAGGACAGGCAATTTGATTGCTGCAGGCGGTATGACGCTTGCAATTATCGGTACTATTTTCTTATATGAAGAAGATGGTCACAGATTAGGCAATTATGCATGGATATTCGCTGCGATCCTTGTTGGCGGCATAATCGGCACACTCACAGCCAAAAAGGTAAAGATGACTGCGATGCCTGAATTGGTAAGTTTTTTTAATGGTATGGGAGGAGCATGTGCTGCTCTGATTTCCATCATTGAATTCGATTATTTATTCCGTGCACATGAAGCTTCTGCGGGTTCTTCTTTTTATCAGGTAGTTCCAGGAGGTCATTATCTTGCCATTGTTGTAGGAACTATTATTGGTTGTGTCTCATTTGCAGGAAGTGTGATAGCATGGGGGAAATTGAGTGGCAAGATCAAAGATTATGAGTTTAAAGGTCAGCATGTTTTTAACTTGTTGTTGCTTTCGTTAGTGGTTGCGTCTGCTATATTCGCGTACTTTTCTGAAGCACAAAACGCTAACATTCCATTTTATATTACGGTTGCACTCGCACTTCTTTATGGCGTATTCTTTGTTTTGCCGATAGGAGGAGCAGACATGCCGGTGGTTATTTCTTTACTAAATTCTTTTACAGGAGTTGCTGCAGCTTCCGGGGGTTTTTTATATGACAATAAGCCAATGCTTACGGGTGGAATTTTAGTGGGTGCAGCAGGTACAGTGCTTACAATTCTGATGTGCCGCGCCATGAATAGAAGCCTGAAAAATGTTTTGATCGGTTCATTTGGAGGAGGACAAAAAACAGTATCAGAAGGTCACAGTGGGCCACAGGGGAATATTAAAGAAATATCTGTAAGCGACGCCGCTATGTTGATGGCTTATGCAAAAAAAGTATTGATTGTTCCAGGGTACGGTTTGGCTGTAGCGCAAGCCCAGCACTCATGTCACGAGTTAGAGAAAGTTTTGGAGGTAAAGGGAGTAGAGGTAAAATACGCAATACATCCCGTGGCTGGCCGTATGCCAGGACACATGAACGTTCTTTTGGCTGAAGCTGACGTGAGCTACGAAAAATTGCTGGAAATGGACGATGCTAATGACGAATTTAAAACCACCGATGTAGTATTAATTTTGGGAGCCAACGATGTAGTAAATCCAGCGGCTAAAAATGATCCATCATCTCCCATTTATGGAATGCCGGTACTTGAAGTTGAGTTGGCAAAAACAGTTATCGTCAACAAACGAAGCATGAAACCTGGCTATGCCGGAATTGAAAACGAATTATTTTTTCAACCCAAAACATCAATGCTTTTTGGAGATGCTAAAAAAGTATTACAAGAACTTTTGGTTGAACTGAAAAATATTTAACCTGCCTGGGTTTTCGATTAAAAGTCTTTTCTCTACAACCCATTTTAAAATCCCTTTTTCTATTCCTTTTTATCGAAAGATTTCTTCTTTAAAATGTATTTTTTTGGAGATAGCTATCTCCCAAAAAAATACCCCGCAACTAAGTGCAGGGCATTTTCAAATAGATAAAATTTTATCTTAGAAGTTATTCGCTTTATGATTGCTTTTTAGCAACTGGAGGTTTTGGTGCAGTACCTGCCTTCACAACTTCTCCTATAAATTTTAGAGCCTTTACATCATCAATACCGGCAAACTTTACAGTAACCTGTTTGTTGATTGGACCCATTGCAGCGGCATTAAAAGTAGCTTTTACAAAACCAGTTTTCCCGGGTGCTATCGGCGCTTTAGTGTAGTCTGACACAGTACAGCCGCACGAAGGTTGGGCCAAGTCAATAATCAATGGCTCTTTACCAATATTGGTCACTACGAAGGTGGCTGTTGCAGGAACACCTTGATCAATCTTTCCGAAATCATACGTTTCAGTTTTAAACTTAGCGACATCATCAGCTTTGCTTTGAGCAAATACAGCAGAGGTGCAGAACGCAAGAGCAACAAATAGTAATTTTTTCATTTTTTTTAATTTTAAGAGAGTGTTTATTGTTCGTTTTTTAAAGATTTTATAGCAAGGTTTTCTGGTGCAGGAGTAACGGGTGTTTTAAAAACTTCGCCTTTAATAAGAATTTGCTTCACTTGATTACCATTATAGGTTATTGTCACGGGCTTTTCAAAAGGGCCTTCCGTTGCAGCATTAAATCCAACCTCAATTTTTGAAGTCTCTCCTGGTGCCACAGTATTCTTTGTCCATTCCGGTGTTGTACATCCGCAACTTGCCTGCACATTTTCTAAAGAAAAGGGAGTTTTTCCGGTATTGATAAATTCAAATGTATGAGTCACCGGCTTTCCCTGTGGAATCTTTCCAAAGTTAAATTCGCTCTCCTTTAAATTAAGAATTTCTCCGGCATTCACTACTGTTTGCTCTACGCTCGGAACCGATGAGGCAACTTCACTTTTCACAATGCCCTTTTTATTTACAACCTTATTGGATGATTGAGCGCTAACCGCCAGGGAAAATGCCAAACAAGAAATAATTGTAAAAATTCTTTTCATTTTTTATACATTTAAATGATTTCAAAGATACAAAAACGCAGAAAACGGTTGCAAATTGTAATTTAATCCTATGTTTTTTAACATTCACTAATTAATCGATATTTTTGCCTCATGGACACCAACCCAAATAATGAAGAAAGTCTCCTGGAAAATTTGTCGTTTGACAATTTCAGAACGGAGGTATTAAAAGATTATGAAGTGGTTTGCATTAGCAGGGAAGCCAGTTTATTAGGTAGAAAGGAAGTACTTACCGGTAAGGCAAAATTTGGCATTTTCGGCGATGGAAAAGAAGTGGCACAGGTAGCAATGAGCAAATTTTTTATGCCAGGTGATTTCAGATCAGGTTATTACCGCGACCAGACATTTATGTTTGCGAGCGGACTCTCAACAGTAGAACAATTTTTTGCGCAATTATATGCTGACCCTGATTTGAAACATGACCCTTTTAGTGCAGGTCGGCAAATGAACGCGCATTTTGCAACTCAATTTGTAGATAAAAATGGAGAGTGGCTTCCATTAGCTGACATGAAAAATATCTCTTCAGACATTGCGCCCACGGGTGGGCAAATGCCACGAGCCCTTGGACTTGCGTTCGCCTCCAAAGTATTCAGAGAGTTACCCGATTTGCAGGAATTAAGTAAGCTCAGCAATAACGGAAATGAAGTATGTTTTTGCACCATTGGCGATGCCTCCACTTCGGAAGGCCACTTTTGGGAAACCATGAATGCGGCAGGAGTTTTACAAGTTCCGCTTGCGGTATTTGTTTGGGATGATGGATACGGAATTTCAGTGCCTAAAGAATATCAGACTATCAAATCATCGATATCGGCAGTGATGAGTGGATTTCAAAAAGAAGATGGAACAAACGGAATTAATATTTACAGGTTGAAGGGATGGGATTATGCGGGCATGTGCGAAATATTGGAAGGAGCTATAAAGAATATTCGCGAAACCCATACCCCTGCGCTGTTTCATGTGGAAGAATTAACCCAGCCCCAGGGTCATTCTACTTCGGGTAGCCATGAGCGTTA
>JBDSHT010000028.1:0-2518 GCA_039918315.1 Ginsengibacter sp.
TTGAAGAAGCAAATGAAATTATTGATTTGGGATTTTTGTTAGGAATTGGTGGTGTGATTACTTATAAAAATGCCGGCATGGCTGACATAATAAAAGAAGTGGATTTGAAACATTTGGTTTTAGAAACCGATGCGCCTTATTTAACTCCCCTGCCTTTTCGCGGAAAAAGAAATGAAAGCAGCTATCTTAAATATGTCGCACAAAAATTGGCCGATGTAAAAAATGTAAGTATCGAAGAAGTAGCCAATATCACATCTATGAACGCCGAAAATATTTTTCGATAAAGTCCTCTGCAAGAATTTTTTAAAGTCTTATGGCTATCACCTGCAAAAGAAATAATCTAACTTTTAAATTTTATGGCATTATTTTTATTTATTGAATGTTCTTAAAAATCGCAAAGGTAATACCACTTACTTTTCATTGAAATTTGCTAAATGGAAGATTATATTGTCACTCATCCCAAAAAATTAAAACAATTAGCGGCAACTGCTATCTGCGGAAATGATATCACTTCCTCATGCCTGTACGTGTCAGCACTTACTATCGGCTATGCAGGTCAGTACGCTTTCATTTCATTATTAATTGTTGCATTAGTTTTATATTTCTTCAGAAAAATATATGGTGAAGCTGTCGGAGCACTCCCCTTGAATGGGGGTGCCTATAATGTTTTGTTGAACACCACCAGCAAACAAAATGCATCATTGGCGGCATGCCTTACAATTCTTTCCTACATGGCAACGGCGGTAATTTCTGCGTCTGAAGGCATGAAATACTTACACAGTGTTTTTCCCTTTTTTCCGGTTATTGTAGCCACAATGGTTCTGCTTACTATTTTTTTATTTTTAACCATTGGAGGAATTTCAGAATCTTCTACCGTCGCGATTATAATTTTTATCACGCACATGTTAGTGATAGCAATCCTTATCGTCAGTGTCATTTATTACATCATTATGAATGGACTGGATCTGGCAAGCATTAATTTCAAAACACCCGTAAAAGGAAACCTGGTGACAGCCTTATTTCTTGGGTTTAGCACAGCCATGCTGGGAGTTACGGGTTTTGAAACGTCCGCTAATTTTGTGGAAGAACAAGCACCAGGTGTGTTCCCTAAGACATTGCGCAATATGTGGATTTTAGTTCTCATCATCAATCCATTGATCGCATTTCTGGCTATTGCCATCATACCGCTCGGTGATGTAGGAAATCATGAATCCGAATTCCTGGCATACATGGGTTTAAAAACCGGTGGAAAATGGCTGGCAACAGTGGTTTCAATTGATGCGGCTTTGGTACTGAGTGGCGCGGTCCTTACGGCTTTTATTGGAGTAAGTGGCCTGATGAAACGCATGACACTGGACAGGATTTTTCCGCAGGCATTATTGAAAGAAACCAAGAAAGGAAGTTCACCAAGAATCCTCATCACTTTCTATATTTTATGCCTTTCCATTCTTTTCATCACTGAAGGAGAATTGGGGCCGCTGGCAGGTGTTTACACCATTTCATTTCTTGCTGTTATGGCATTTTTTGGATTAGGAAATTTACTGCTGAAAGTGAAGCGAGAGCGACTCCCACGGCCCGAGTACGCGCCAGTTGGACTGGTACTTTTGGGCATCATTGGAATTTTACTCGCACTGTATGGCACCGTAAAACTGCACCCGGATTATCTTGTCGTCTTCCTGCAATATTTTATTCCTTCTTTTCTGATCATCTATATTTTCTTAAAGAGAAAAGTGGTCATCCATTATATACTACAATATGCCGATAAATTATTTGATAAGATTTCCAGGAAATCAGTGTTTGGAAAGTTGCATCTCACGAAACAAATAAGAAAGATGAACCGGCAGGCTTTTGTTTATTTCACCAAAGGTGATGATATTCCTACTCTGAATAAAGTGATCATCTATGTGAGGGATAATGAAATAACTCAAAAGTTGAAAATTGTAACCGTGCTTCCAAAGGAGAAGAAAATGCCTCCGGATTTCATGAGGGACTTCCAGGCACTTGACCGCGCTTATCCGGAAATAAAAATTGAATACATTCAAATACCCGGTGTGTTTACACCTGAATTGATAACTAAACTAAGCCATGAGTGGAATATTCCTCACAACTTCATGTTCATCGGATCGCCCGGAGATCGTTTTCCACACAGGGTTTCCGACTTAGGCGGAGTAAGGCTTATCATGTAAATAAAAGTCCGAATAATTTATTTAGCAACGAAGATCTTTTAAGAATATCAACTTTCAAACCATCTTCTTTTTGTTTAAATAGAAGGTTGCTCTTTCATAGTCAGTTCATAAAAGTCTGTCCGGCGATCTTTCAGATTACGCACACTTCCATGTGAATGGAGCTCGTCGAGCAATGAAAGATCCACGTCAGCTATTAGAATCATTTCAGTGTTGGGTGTCGCTTCACTTTTAATTCCGTTGGAGGGAAACGCAAAATCACAGGGCGTAAAAACAGCCGATTGCGAATATTGAATATCCATATTTTCCACCTTCGGTAAATTACCAATGCATCC
>JBDSHT010000029.1:0-6960 GCA_039918315.1 Ginsengibacter sp.
GTATCTACATAATTGTCTTCTAATAAAGACATCAAAGTAGCAAGTTTGAAAACCGAACCAGGTTCAGTCCTTCTTCCTAAACCATAATTATAATCCTCAAAATATTCTCCATCAGAACCTTTACCTAAATTGGCTATGGCTTTTATTTTTCCGGTTTGCACCTCCATTACAATGCATGTTCCGTGCAATGATTTGTTATCCACCATCATCTTCATCAAAGCATTTTCTGCAACATCCTGAATGTAGGTATCTATCGTAGTAATAATATCCTTTCCGTTTTCTGGTTCTATCTCTGCACCATCTACAGGCACGTACGCGCCTGCCATGTAACGCATGAGGCGCTTGCCTGTTTCACCTTTCAGCACACTATCGTAAGATCTTTCCAAACCCACATTTTTACTGGTATCGCCGCGCGATAGTCCAATGGTTCTGTTAGCAAGCAACACATAAGGATTCACTCTATTGTCACGAACCTCCACGATGAAACCGCTTTTATTACGACCTTGTTTTACCAAAGGAAAATTTCTTAGTTCGCGGTAATCTTCAAAAGAAATTTTCTTTTTCAAAGCGAAATATCTTTTCTTGTTTTTATAAGCATCCACCAATAATTTCTTATAATAAACTTTGCTTTGATCTTTAAAAAGAGAAGACAAATGATAACTTAGGGAATCCAGGTTTTCGTAAAATCTTTTACCTTGTTTTTCTCTTAAACCATCTGCTAAGAAATCAATGTAGATATCGAAGACCGGAATAGAAGTACTCAGCATATTTCCATTTTCACTGTAAATACTTCCTCTCTCTGCATCAATCTCCATGTATTTTAAATGCTGCTTATTGGCCATGCTTTTCCAATAATCTCCCTGTATTCTTTGGATGTAAAAGGCACGACCGAGCACATAAATGCCCAATGCGCAGATGCACAAAAAGCAAAGATTAATGCGCCATAATATGTCTTTTTTTACATCCAAAATTTCTCTGATTCTTTTTTATTTTTTTACAAGGGTATCTATAATTCTTACCGGTGGAATTAATAATTGTTTCAACCCGAGAGGCTCAACTGCTTTTGCCAACTCGCTTTCTTTACTTCTAAAAATCACATCACGTTTTACAGTCTTATAATCATATTCCATTTCCTTTATTTCTTTTTCAATCTTATTAATCTTTCTTGCCACCTTGTCTGCGTAATGCCCATTGGCTATATACACTATCGCTAACCCCGCTAAAAAAAAATAGAATGGAATGTTAGTCACAATCCATTTATTATAGCGCAGCCGACGCCGCTTATGCGGCTTCTTATCTACCTCCTGTTGAGTTTTAATATTGTTGGCAACGCTCATTTATTTCTTAGTTATTCCTGGTTATTTATTACTCTGAAACTTTTCGTTTTTCAGCGACTCTTAATTTCGAACTCCTTGATCTTGGATTATTTTTTAATTCATCCGCAGAAGGCGTTATTGGCTTTTTTGTAATTACCATCAACGGTGTTTTTTTTCTATTTCCAAAGAGATCCTGATCTTGCTCTTCTTCAAAATCTCCATTTTTAAAAAAATTCTTTACGATCCTATCTTCCAATGAATGAAAAGTGATAACTGCGATTCTACCGCCGTCTTCTAAAACATTCACTGTTTGCTCCAGCATTTCTTTGAGAGCAACTAATTCCTCATTCACTTCAATCCGCAGAGCCTGAAAAACCTGGGCAAAATATTTTTCAGGGTTTCCTTTTACTATTGGGAAAAGTGCATTTTTAAACTCCTTGACGGTATTTAAAGGATGTGTTTTTCTCAATGCTACAATGTGTTTGGCCAGCGTTTTTGAGTTAGTGACTTCACCAAATTGTTCAAAAATTTTATGAAGTTTTTCTTCAGAATATTTTTGAATTACTTCTGCGGCTGTTTTCAAATCACTTTGATTCATACGCATATCAAGTGCTGCATCAAAACGGGTAGAAAATCCTCTTTGTGGTTCGTTGATCTGGTGACTGGAAACTCCAAGATCTGCCAACACACCACTCACTTTATCAATTTTATGAAAACGAAGAAACCGCTGTAGGTGCCTGAAATTGTGAGCTACAAAAATTACGCGGTCATCATCGGGAACATTTTGCTTAGCATCTTTATCCTGATCAAAAACAATCAATTTGCCCTGCGGCCCCAGCTTTTCTAAAATCGCTTTGCTATGACCCCCACCACCAAAAGTGCAATCCACATAAATTCCGGAAGGTTGAACCTGGAGAAATTCCAGAACCTCCTTTAATAAAACGGGCACATGATATGTGCCTGACTTTATCATTTTAAATTTTTGTTTTGATCGCCAGCCATCACCTCTTTTGCCAGATCGCTGAATGCTTCCGGTGAAAAAGTTTCAAAGAACTCCTGATATTTAGTTTTGTCCCAAATCTCAATTTTCCCGATTGCCGAAACCAGTACAATATCTTTTCCTAAACCAGCATACTCCACCAAATTCTTAGGCAGTAAAATTCTGCCCGCACTATCTAACTCTACCTGGGTAGCACCATTCAAAAAGTACCTTTTAAATTGCCGTACTTTTGGATCAAAATCATTCAACTTGCTTAATTCAGTAAAAAGGGGGTTCCAGCTTTCAGAGGTGTATAAGCTCAGGCATTTTTCAAAACCGCGGTTTAATACGAAAGGCTCAGCTCCGCTTTCAGGCATTTGTTTTTTAAAACCTGCCGGTAACAGAAAGCGACCTTTCGCATCAACTGTTGCTTCGTATTCGCCTATAAACCCGGTCATTTTGAATCAGTTAAAAAGAGAAAAATAAATATCTTCCACAAAATAACACTTTTTCCCACTTTTTGAACTTATTTAAATAAAACTTTTTTATCCACGGTGCTGTAGCAGCGGCTTACAAAGGATAATCGCCAAAATTGAACTTATTTCCTGTGCAAAAGGTGTGAACTAGCTGGGGATAACTAGTGTATAAACAGGTTTTAAAGGCAAATTAATAGAGCCAAATACCTGTAAATAGCAAAAGGGAAGAGGAGGAAATTTTAATTAATGCAAGAAGGGGCTTTTGAAAGCTCAGGACTCATGAACATTCTTATGGTCAGTTTTCGTTAAGGCAAGGTCAATGATAAAACAACTGCCTTTGCCAAGCACACTCTCGGCTTTTATTTTTCCTTTGTGAGCGTCTATGACAGACTTTACATAACTAAGTCCAAGACCAAAGCCTTTCACATTATGGATATTTCCGGTGTGGGCCCGGTAAAATTTTTCGAAAATCCGTTGAACGGTTTCCTTATTCATGCCAATGCCATTGTCTTCAATTTTGATGCGGAAATGGTTATTGAAATTGGACGTAGAAAGTTTAATAACGAGATTATCTTTCGAATATTTAATAGCATTATCGAGCAGGTTATTAATGATATTGGTGAAATGAACATCATCAGCCATAATGCAATCGCTAGTCGCATTCAATGCCACTTCAAGCTTACCTCCTTTTTCGTGCAAAGGGAGCCGGATATTGTTCAGGGCCACGTTAATAAGTTCATGTGCATGAGTCGGCTTTCTGTCTAATTGCATTTCTTCCTTATCGAGCAAAGCGGCTTGCAGTATAGTCTCCACCTGTTTGTTCATGCGTTTATTTTCATCCTTAATGATGCCTGAAAAATAGGCCATCTTCGCTTTATCATTAATTACCTTTTCGTTTTTTAATGCATCCACCGCAAGAGAAATTGTTGCAAGAGGAGTCTTAAATTCATGCGTCATATTATTGATAAAATCCGATTTTATCTCGCTTAGCTTTTTCTGATTTAGGAGCGCTCTGATAGTGATGAAGAATGCCGTAAAAATGATGCAGGTAAACACAACCGCTCCCAATATCATCCAGAACAATTGCTTCCAGACAAGATCATTATGTTTAGGAACTACGATAACCAAAAGTTCCTGAGGAGCCAATCCTTCGGTGAGGCTACCACCGGGCGGATCCAGCGGAGTAACAAACGTATAATGATTGTTTGAATCAATATAATTTTCGTAGTAATGTTTTGACTGCAAGTCGTCGCCGATCATGGAAGTGGTAGTAATGGCAAATTCAAAATCAATGTTTTTAATACCATTTTTTTCAAATTCTTTTGCTATGCGACTCCGTATTTCATCCCTTGTAAATTGATGCGCGATGCTGGTTGAAAAAATACTCAATGGAAAAAGGAGATCGTAATTCCTGCCCCTGTCAAGAGAGGGCATCTTTCGTTTTTCTTCTACCAGGTTACGGGCAGTTTGCGCAGTAGCTATCAGTATTTTTTCTTCAAACTGGAGTTTTTTGTCCTGCAGTGCCTGATTGATCCAAACTACCTGAAAATAAATAAGCCCTAAAGCAGAGATAAAAACAAGAACAGTAATAATAGGGAAAATTTTTTTCATGCATGGCAAATTTAAACTCCAAAGCCGCTTCGAAGCGCGTGTCGATTTGTATCTATCACAATTTAACTATCTGTTACCTTTTAAATTTTATCAATTCAGCGTTCTGTCCTAACTTTTCAGGAATTAAATATAATTTAGAAAAATGATTTCCCCAGCGAAAGGCACACTGTTAATTGCAAACCCCTTTTTAAAAGATCCTAATTTTATGCGAACGGTGATTTTACTTTGCGAGCATTTAGCGGAAGGAACGTTTGGATTTGTGCTGAATAAATTATTCTCTAAAAAATTAAACGAATTGGTTCCTGAACTGGAGAACCTTGATTTTCCTGTATATCAGGGCGGACCGGTACAGGGCGATACTCTCCATTTTTTGCATCAGCAACCTGATCTTATAACCGGAGGCCAGGAAATTTTAAAGGACGTATATTGGGGAGGCAATTTTGAAACGTTGCAAGCCAGGCTAAAAAATAATGATTTAGACACTGATAAGATTCGGTTTTTCATAGGCTACAGCGGGTGGACAGAAGGGCAACTCGACAATGAAATGAAAGAAGACAGTTGGCTAACAGTATCGGCTACCCGTAAATTAATTTTTAATACTGAGCCTGAAAATGTTTGGAAAGACTCGTTAAATCATTTGGGAGGCGATTATAAAATGATGGTCAATTACCCTTTAGACCCACAACTCAATTAGTAATTTTTAAAATAAAATTCCAATGAAAAAACTTGCAATCCTGTTCGGCGTAATGTGCTTTGGCGCATATTTAATGCTTACAGAAAAAGATAAAAAGAAAATAAATAAGAAGGTAAAAAAATTATTACCTGGGGAATAGCAATTAGCGTCAAGGGAAATTATTCATTTACTTTTATTGAAAACTATTGCTCTACAAAATCCTCCTTTTACCTTCCAGGTTAGCCATTTGGTTTTACTGTCGTAAAATCAATATCAACAATAAACAAATGTTGCAGGAGCAAAGTCCGCTGCTGATAGCAGCGAATCATCCCAACTCATTTTTAGATGCAATTATACTTTCAAGTTTATTTAAATTCCCGATCTATTCGCTGGCAAGAGGCGATGCTTTTGCAAATCGTTTTGTTACCAAAATACTTACTGAATTGAACATGCTTCCTGTGTATCGGGTAAGCGAAGGAGTGGAAAACCTGGAAAGTAATTATACGACCTTCGATGCCTGCCAGGAGCTATTTAAGCAAAATAAAATTGTTCTAATTTTTAGTGAAGGTCGTTGTATTAACGAATGGCATTTAAGACCTTTAAAAAAAGGAACCGCCCGCCTTGCCCTTACTGCATGGATGCATAATTCATCATTAAAAGTGCTGCCTTTAGGTTTTAATTATAGTTCCTTTAGAAAATTTGGCAAGAATATAATTCTGAATTTTGGCACTTTTATCACTGTTGAAGATATGTATGAAGACTTGGCCAGTGGAAAGGCTATCATCGAATTTAATAACCTCCTGAATCAGCAGTTAAAAACACTGGTGTATGAAATTGAAAAAACAGACACGGCAACTTTAAAACAAACTTTCGGATTGAAAGAATCCGTAGTAAAAAAGATTCTGCTTGCAATACCTGCATTTCTTGGCTATCTATTTCACGCCCCTTTATTTTATGCGGCTCACGCAATCATTAAAAACACAGCCAAAGACCATTACGATTCTATCATGGTAGGGATCTTTTTTTTGTTTTATCCAATATACTTGATAGTGATTACTCTCACCGTTTTCTTAATTTCAGCTAATAGCCTGTCGTTTCTTTTATTGATCATAATGCCAATAACTGCCCTAAGTTTATTACACTTTAGAAAAGTTTTATAAACCGATATCAATAAAAAAGCCCCGGAAATTTCCAGGGCTTGCATTATAATTCAATAAATTATTTATTGCTCAACAGCGCCTTCTACCAACACCATTGTTTTATTACTTTTTACTTCCACAAATCCACCTTGAATCGAATATAGTGAAGTCGCATTTTTATCTTTCAATATTTTCAGAGTGCCTGCTTTTAATGCGCTTACCAAAGGAGCGTGCTTTTCCAGAACTTCAAAAACTCCATCAATACCAGGTAACTGAACTCCATAAACTTCTCCGCTGTATATTTTCTTTTCCGGTGTTAATATTTCAAGAACCATTTTTGAATATTTTAGTAGGAAGTGGCAAAAAGAAACAGCCAGTTACTATTTGTTTAAACTATTATATACACACTAAAAGCCGTTACTTTATAACTACACATTAGCTGCTGCCATCATTTTCTTACCCTTTTCTATCGCATCATCGAGGTTACCTACAAGGTTAAACGCAGCTTCAGGATACTCATCCACCTCACCATCCATGATGGCATTAAATCCGCGAATGGTATCTTCAATTGAAACCAATACACCTTTCAAACCGGTAAACTGTTCAGCAACGTGGAATGGTTGTGAAAGAAAACGCTGTACCCTACGGGCACGGCTAACAACCAATTTATCTTCATCACTCAATTCATCCAAACCAAGAATAGCAATAATATCCTGCAATTCTTTATAGCGCTGCAAAGTTAATTTAACTCTGTTAGCACAGTTGT
>JBDSHT010000030.1:0-4064 GCA_039918315.1 Ginsengibacter sp.
GGAAGTAGTGTGTAAGCCTTCTACTTGCTGGCTTTCAGCTTTTCAATCTGACTTTTTGCATTACTATTTTGTGGATTTAGTTTTACCGATTGTTCATAGTTTTTAATCGCCAATTCTTTATTACCAAGTTCTGCATACATTTCTCCAAGGCTATCAAAAGCATTGGCGCTTGATGGATATAAATAAACATTTAATTTAAATATTTCTAACGCATCCTTAATCCTTTTTTGATTAATAAGTTTATATCCCCAGTTATTTACATCAGCTTCAGGCAATTCGAAACCGGTATGTAATTTCTTTATTTTTTCAAATGCTTTAACTGCATTATTGTACCCCGATTTTTCTAAGTCACTCCTCAATAATTTAATAGAAGATGAAAGACCGAAACCATTCGATTCTTTCATGTCAGGAATATAGAACCCGGCAAGCTCATCAATAAACGCATCCGGTGAACCTCCCGATAAATTGGAAAGAACAATAATGGAAAGATTATCATTTGGATACACAAACACCGCAGAGCGGCCACCACCCACGGGTGCAAAGGCAGGATGTTCCTCTCTTACCACAACCGGCCAGCCTGCAGCATAGCCATTTAACAGTCTGGTAAAGCCGCCCGTTTTTCCATTGTTTAATATTGCCGGTGCCCAAAGTGCTGCCATACTCTCTTTTTCTTTTAAAAATAAATTGCTTTGCAAAGCGATAATCCAGTTAGCCATTTCGGTAGCAGTCGAGCTCATTCCGGCGGCTGTTTGCAGCGGATAGTCAAACGAGAAAAACATATTTTGCAGCTTTCCTTTTCTATACTGATACTGTTGTGCAGCATGCATGATTACATCTTTAGTAGCACCAAAACCTGCCCTGATCGTATTGGGCATACCTGCTTTTATCAATTGCTCTTTTGTAATAAATTCGGTGAAACGCATTCCGCTCAGTGTATCAATAATTCTTCCCAGCAATAAATAATTCGTTTGGTTATAACTAAATTTTTCTCCGGGTTTAAAATCCATTGGAAGCGTTTGTATTTGTTTCCACGATGCATCCAGTCCGTAGGGTGATATTAAAATTGCTTCTTCTTCATCCACTATATCCGGAATTCCTGAAATGTGCGACAACATTTGTTGAATGGTAACCTGCTTCCAACTCTCGGGTAAATTAGTAAGATAAGAAGATACAGGAGACGAGAGTTGTAATTTGCCTGCTTCTACCAATTGCATTATTGCAATGCCTGTAAACGCTTTTGTAATAGAATTAATAGTAAACAGCGTACGGCTATCTACAGGAACAGAATCTTGCAAATTGGCTATTCCATAATTTCCTGTTTTTTCTATTTGTCCGTTTTTTACTATTGCCAATTGTAATCCTGGAATTCTTCTTTGTTGCATTGTCTTTTTCAAAAACATGTCAATGCTGTCTGTTTGCGCATGCGCCACCTTATTAAACAACAACAAAAACAACAAGCAAACAATTTTACCTGGTTTGAAATTCATAATTTTTTTTTTGATGTTTCTTGAAACAGTTTAGCCGGCAGCAAACATACATCACGGCAAGAATATAATATTTATTCCTTCCAAAAATATACATGAAACGTCTGCACATTTCTGCAGTAAATGAATTGATGAATCTCAGCGGATTGTTTTGGATGGATTGTGGCCGTGTGGTTCGTGTCCTCAACGAAACATTGTTATGGCTGCTGATGTGGCGCGTGAAGGACACGCGCCACGGACTTCTTCCAGAGTTTGTGTCTCTTCCATGGTTCGTGTCCTCCACGAAACAATTGCCCGGATAAGCGTACAAATTCCAAATGTAATTCGCAACGATTTATCCTAAAAAGAGATAATTCAAAAATTTAAAAAGTGTGTTTCGTTTGCCAGCAACCAGGGTAGCTTAGACGAGCAATTATTCGTCTGCCAGCATAGAAGCAAACACAATGTTAGCGGTACATAGCTTTGCTGCGAACGTTGGTCCAGGCTATCAGGATTAAAGCAATTAATTCTGCTATAGTTCGCATTATATGTAGCGACCACCATTTGTCACGAAAGTTGGTCCAATCTTTAGGCATTGTTCCCTTTGTCCAGGTCATCACTTCATTGTCTATAGGTCTATTTCCTATTGCTGAAATAAGAATGCAGGCTATAAAGAAGACTGCTGCAAAAAGTAGAGTAATAAAAACTCTCTTATCATTTTTTTGAACAAAAGCTGATATGATTGTTATTACGGTAGCTATTATTACCAAAGATGTCATTAATACACTTAATGAATTAATAGTGTTTTGTTGCTGTTCCAAATAGGTAGAAGCAGAGAGGCCTAAAGGATTAAAACCTATCCATATTCCAAAACTTGTACCTGCGAGTAAAGCTGCTAAAATAATATTGGCAAATCGAATAGTTGAAGAAATCATACCTTAAATTTTTGAAGTGCCAGGATAGTAACGCTAAACTTTGTATTTCCGAAAGTACGAACATTCAAGTTTTCTACAGGAAAAAAATCACCTAGCTCCTTATCAAATAATTATGAAGGTTTGCAGCGGACAAACGCCTTGTGCTGAGTTTGCAACTTCGGCAAATATTCTAAATAAATTGTTGACTAAAGAGAAGGTTTGTAAATTCTGAGTTGCAAAATAAGAAGAGCACACATTTTATAATTTAAAAGTTGCTACGAGTGGCGGGGGAAATTTCTTGTCATAGTCTTTGTAAACTTTACTTGTTAAAAAATAAACGGAATTACTCTTTTCGCTTGTTTTGAGTAGTCCGTATATTGTTGATTGTATTTTTCTATTAAAGATTTTTCTTCCAGAAAAATTCTAATTAATAGACCGATAGTTATTAGTAACACTCCAAAAATTGTTTTCATAGCAGGAAAAGGAATTAAGCAAGCCCAAAAGAAATATATAAGTGCTGCGTATATTGGATGTCTTAGAAAATGGTATGGCCCGGTAGTTACAAGTTTTCCTTTTGTCACGTTTGCTGTGGCATGAAAACTTCGAACTCCAAAAGTTATTCTTGCCCAAATCATAAGTGCAACAGAAAGCATTTGAATTATGGTTGCAATAATATTTTTTGAAAAAATAAGGTGCTCTTCATACAAATACAAAATTCCTAAAACTGCAAGCGCAAACCCAAGAAAAGAGGCGATTTTTAAAGTCATTTCATTTTTCATATAGTTGGTCCTGATTTATTTTACTGGATAAGATCTCCCGATCTATAAAACGCAGCCGCCATCTAGTCGCCGACAAATGGCTTCCGGCAATGGTAGCTGGAAAAAAATGCGAAGCACGTTTCAGAAATCATTTCTCCATAAAGTTAATCTATGAATTAAGAAGTGCGTTACTGATTTATTCATGGCGTTTGTGGGAGAAAAACAGCGGATGGAGCGTTTTAGGATTTGTAATGTTAGGCTGAAGTCTTTTTCAATCTTTCTCTAAAATTTATTCTAAACCGTTGGTTTTTCATTTGGTTGTATTAGGTCCCAAAGATTTCCATATAAATCTTCAAATACTGCTACCAAACCATAAGCTTCCTCTTTAGGCGGTCGTATAAAATTAATCTTTTTGGCAACCATTTTATTATAGTCCCTCCAAAAGTCGTCAGTAAATAGAAAGAGAAAAACTCTGCCTCCTGTTTGATTTCCTATGCTCGCAGTTTGTTTGTCGTTAGCAGCTTTGGCAAGCAAAAGGCAACCTTCCTTTGCACCAGGTGGTGCTATCAAAACCCATCGTTTATCTTCAGTCAATTTTGTGTCTTCAAGTACTTGAAAGTCTAATTTTTCTTTATAGAAATGTATAGCTTCATCGTAATCTTTTACAACCAGAGTTATGTGTGCAATAATTTGTGTCATGTAATATTATTGTAATTGCAGGTCTGAATATTGAGCTGTCTGAAAAAGTGGCTACCAACATTCTACAATGCCGAACGTTGATCTTCCGGCCGCCAGGTTTTTATTCGGCGTTCGCTATTTTCTGCTTATACTTTCCCGTTATATTTTGGGTCAAAATCCACCATCCATTCAATACCAAATTTGTCTCTAAACATCCCAAAATAGGAACCCCAGGGACTGTCGCCAATTGG
>JBDSHT010000031.1:0-9446 GCA_039918315.1 Ginsengibacter sp.
ACATATTTTATGATCCTCAAATCTCTTTCTATTTTCCAATAATCATCAAATAGGCTTAGTATCCGCTTAGCCTGCAGATACTGGGGCGTTGATGTAAAGCGAGAAAGATTGATCCCTTTTGCAAAGATATTATTATTAAAAACTCCCACTGTAACCGTGTCAATTGACAATTTATAGTTTCCTTTTGCCAACCCATTTATCTGTAAAATATCAGCATTTAATTCATCAGTAAACTCAAACAATGAATCAACATTTATTCCTTTAGGTGAAGGAAATGGCAAAGACTTTGAAATACTATTAAACGACGTCACATTTTTTTTGGAAACGAGATTACTAACTGAGCAGTTTACTTGCTGTTTCAATTTTTTTAATCCCGCATCAATAGTGATGTGATAGACTTCTTTGGTTACGGGTAATGTTTTTATAAATTGGTATGCCATTACAAAATGCCCGAGTTCGCTAACATGAACTCTGTCGCGTCCGATGATTGATTTTTTAATATTATGCTCTTGTATCTTTTTATTGACATCAAATAAAATTGTCCAGCAATCAACGACAGGCAATTTATATTTAGCACCTAACTCTTTTAGATAAATCATGCACTTCTTTAAGGAGTCATTTATTCCTAATGCATTTTCTTCGGCAACGTTTGCAGTCTGATCATAAATCGTTGGCGTTTGAAGAATTACTTTAACATCAGCAGCAAGAAGAATACGAACAATACTATCAGCGTTTTTGAACCACCTTTCCAAAGCGTTCTTTCTTTTCTCCATAATGAGTGGTTCATTTAGTCTTGACTTATAATACAATGATGGATTGAGGTCGTTTTCTTCAATCTGAAGGATCGCCCAGGTGGGATTGTTAACAAGAATATCGCTCTTCATTCTGTGAAGAATGTTGCTGGTATTATCACCGGAAATACCACAATTAATAAAGGTTATTTTTCGTTCCGGGTATCGGGTAGCGTAGAATAAATTTACAAAGTGCGTATTAGCACCGTTCATAGAAATGCTGCTACCAATATAGCACACACGATCTCCGTCTTTGAAAAGTGGCTCCTGTGCAAAAGATAAATTTGCAGAAAAAATTGTAACCAAAAATATAACCAAAAATAATTTTCCTTTCATACGATGATTTTTAATTGCTAAAACATACTTGCTTTATTTACGAAAAAATTAGTGTGAGATTTTCACGTTCGAAGAAAACCTAATTGCTTTTTTGTTTTCAAAAATTTAGTCATTCTACTTCGATGAATTTTGCCTTTGGTTCAGAGCTAAACAAATTTTTAGGGTCACTTATTTTCCACTAATCCGGCTATTAATTTTTTTACCTCTACGGATGGTGAAGACGCTGCAATCGATTTTAATTTCTGGATCACAGTAGCATCAATTACAGGTCTTACATCTTCCGTTTCCACTGAAGTATTAACTCCCTTAAGCATACTAATCATCCATTTTTCCTGTTGTAAAATACCAGATTGCTTGCTAAAAAATTCCAGTAAACCAACCATTTCTCCCTTTTCATTTCTTGCACCTATAACATCGGAAATATCTTCAACAAACAAAAGTTTTCCCGAAAACGTATCAGCAAAAAATGAACTTTTCTCGCGCAACCATTTCAAAAAATTCAATGAAGATCCTTCTCTGGAACTTAATATGGCAAGCCGAAGCCATCGATCGTAGCCATACTTTTCTATGATGTTCTTAAAGGAAGGAAATATTTCATTTGCAGAAAAATTACCGCCGCTTAAACATGCCTGAAAGGCAACTCGCACCACAGAATCATTCATTCGTTTTATGATTTCAGATTTGCAATTGGGATATCTTTCTCCTAATATCAAACCATTTTCACGAATACCTGGTTCCACATCATTGATTGCTTGCATTACCATTTTTTCATCCAAAGAATTAAGGCCTTCCAATGTGTATAAAGCTTTCAATCTTACTCTTGCATCTTTACTATTATTGAATAAGGTAACAAGCTCCGGCACAACGGATTTGTCTTGTAGCTCTACCAGCTTTCTTTGTGCCTTTGTAGCAATCATTCCATTGGGATTAACCAATAATTTTACCCAATCTGCAGCATTAAAATTCTTTGTTTCTTTTAAAGGATTTTCTACCGGTTTTTTATTCTTTGGAACTATCCGATAAATTCTTCCATTCTGCGTTCCGTTTTTAAAATCCATTTCCTTTTTCAAATCTTCATCAATAGAAAAAGGTGTTTCAATATGTTGCCGATACATGTCCACCACGTAAAGGTATCCATCGGGGCCAACCGTCAAACTAGCGGGACGAAACCATTCATCAGTCGAAGTAAGGAATTCTCTTTTACTTGCCGCACCAGGCGACTTTGCAATGTAAACAGGACTGGAGTCTGATGCCACAAGAATGTCTCTATGAATTAGATTGCCGGAAACTTCTGTGGTAAAATAATTTCCATAATACCCCGATGGAAACGCATCACCATTGTAATAGGTTCCACCAGAGGCACCGCTGAAATGGTTATCAGCATATTCTATCCTGTCTAAATTTCCTTCTTTATATTTTGCATTTCGCCTTTTAGTTCTTTCGATACGCCAGTACGGAGCAGGAGTTTGTTGGAACATAATCTGTCCGTGATCTGAAATGTTTGGCGTACCATCATTGTGTTTCATTGAAGGATTTCTATGCAGGTATTGCCATGGGAAAACGGATTGCTTTATGTGGTTTGAGTTACTGGTTAAAAAGCGATGCCCCCAATCTTCCAGTGACTGTCCGAATTGCGCAGTTCCAGTTACAGGCTCAAAAGCACTTTTATCTAATCTGAAACGAAAGTCGGCTCCTGCAATAGAAAGGCTATTTGTATCTGGACTGCCTGTTTTTATAACTTTACTTTCCTGCCCGTAATTAGCCGCATATATCCAATTGTCAACCCCATAGGATAAGCTTGTAATCTGTGCTTCAGGATTATTATTAAAAAACCCTGAAAAAAGAACTTCTTTAATATCTGCTTTAAAATCACCTGTAGTGTCTTTTAAATATAAAATATTAGGAGCAGCAGTTACAATCAGTCCGCCCTTCCAGGGTAAAATGCTGGTTGCAAATCCAAGACCGTCTGCAAATATCACGGCACTATCTACCCTCCCATCGCCATCAATATCTCTCAACACTTTAATATCTCCACTTAATTTACCATCAATTAATGGAAAGGGATAATCCGGCATTTCTACTACAAACGCATTTCCTTCATCATCAAAAGCAAGGCTTACAGGATCTTTTACAAAAGGTTCCGCCGCAAATATTTTTATAGTGAAATTGCTGTCAATCTGAAAACTCTTCAATGCATTTTCAGGCGTGAGAAGATCGGGATATTTTTTATTTTCACAAGAAATAATTCCCACGGAAACTACAACCAAAACTGCTATAAAAAATTGCTTATGCATTTTTAATGATTTGAAAGTAAGAACGTTTCTACTGAGGTTTTCGTGAAATGAAGTCACTTATTTTGTTTCAAGAAATTTATATCCATAAATCTCAGTTTGGCAAAAAAAATACTGTCCAAGTAATCATATTTTTCTTCCTTACCGATACGCTTGAATAAATGCAGCTAAAGAAATTCCCATGGTCGGATAATTTGGATAAGGATGTGAATTGCCTGCTTGCACATCAATATTTCCAGATCCGCTGTATTCAGAATATGGTTTCGTGATTGCAGAATTTTTAGAAAAATTATATCCATTTAAATTATCAATAGCAATTGCAGCGTCAACAATATAGATTTGTTCGGATTCTCTTGCGTCAAATTTCTCAATTATATTGCGGCGAGTCTCCCACATACAGGCGTTTTGTTTTATTGTAAAATCGCCCGGCGCATTATCTAAAATTCCATTTGTAGAAGATGGAATCATCAATACAAATTTACCATTGGGAACAGCCTTTAAATAAGACGAGATCACAATTTCCATTTGTTTATTCCAATTTGAGAAGTCGATCCTCGCAGGATTTTCTTTATCTAAAAAATCATTGAGGCCAAGAAATTCAGCTAAAATTAATGGCGCTTTTAATTTCCACATCGAAATATATTTGCCATAATTAAAACTCCAGTTGAAGTCTTTATAATCGATTTGAATCCATTTCTTTCCATCATATTTTAGATAATGGTTCAAAGCATTATCAAACATAAGATCATTTTTTTCAGCCCGTAACTTATACCCTGTCGATGGATCAAACTTTAGCGAACATGACCCGTATCGTCCTGTAAAGTATTTTTCATCGAATGTCCAATTTGAATCTGGTTTTATGCGAACATCATTTGCCAGTTTCCAAAACGCTGTTGCTCCCCAATATTTATAATCACCATCAGGTTGCCAGAAGCCATTGTAGGATTGAGTTCTACGATTAGTCACTGAAAAATAACTATTAAGCGTCCATCCGCCACGACCTTCATCAAATTGTCCCGGAAACCCTACCACATCCCTAAGTCCTATCATTTGAATTTTGGGCACATAGCCCTTTACTAATAAAGCATCGCTGAAAAATGCGCCATTGGTGAAGCTATCGCCGATTATTGACACCGGAATACTGTCATTACCAACTCCTTTTTTGCCCACAACAATTTTGGATGTAATGGTCTTAACGGTATCAAATTCATCCTCGTTAATCAAACTTAAAATAACGGTACCGCCGGATACCGGCGAATTGATAGTAGCTACTCTTTGCAACGTTCTCTGATACTCGGAAGTCCCGGAAAACCTAACGACATCATTGTATGGCCGCCAGCGTTTAATCAGCGGTTCTACAAAAATATCATTCTGCACATCAGACAACATGTAGAGTGTGGATGGAAGGCAAATATCATTTGCAAAAGCAGGTTTAACTTCTTTATTAAAAGTAGTTGTTACAATGCCGGTATCCCGAATTTCATTTTCATAAAAAAATATTTTGTGGGATGATTTTGCAAGGGAGATAGAAACCAAACCAAAAAGAAATGAAGAAAGAAAAATAAGTTTCATAATATTTAAATTGAGTCTAGTTTCTAAACCGTTTGCCTATAAATTCCAAAGCGTTTGTGATGCCGGATCTCCAGTAAGACCATGTGTGGAAACCATCTCTGACACGAAACTCATGAGGCACACCTTTCTCTGTCAATGCGAGGTGTAAAAAACAATTTCCTTTAATAAAATCATCATCGTCCCCGCAGTCTATCCAAAAGCGAACCCTTGATAACTCTTCTTTGGACTTTTGAGAAACCATTTCCAAAATAGATATCTTCTCCCTGTATTTATCTAAACGATCTTTACCTTTTAATCCAGGTCCAATTACACGGCTAAAATATGTTTCCCAAAGTTTATCATTCATGCTTACAACTTCATCATCTGTTAAAACACCCGCACTTAATGGTGCGGCTACTCCAAAGAACTGAGGGTATTTAATTGCATAAAACATGGAACCAAATCCACCCATGGACAGGCCGGAAACCGCCCGATATATTTTCTGTTTTTTGGTATGATACGTAGTGTCAACAAACGGAATAAACTCTTTAATAAAAAAGTCTTCATAATTTTCCTTTCCATCATACGAATTGCAATACCAACTATAACCTGCATCTGGCATCACTATTATCATTGAAGGAATTAATCCGCTCTCTATGGCTTTATCAGCATAGTATTTAATTTCACCAAATTGCGACCACGCTGTTTGGTCATCCGAATACCCATGTAGCAGATACACTACAGGATATTTTCTGGAAGACGTTGAATAATCAGGAGGTAAATAAATAGAATATTTAACAGACTTATTAAGGACCGTACTATTAACCGTCCTTCCTTCGATTAAAACTCCTTCGGACTGAGCAATAATTTCAGAGAAACTAAATAGGGTAAGAATTAACATCAAAAAATTTCGAGACAATGCTTTCATATAAAACTGTTTATTTAAATTATTAATCTGGTTTGTCTGTATTTAAGTTTAGGCGTTTTGATAGGTTACTTTTCCATGTGCGCGTTAGTATTTTCTACTGGGATGTTTCTTTTCGTTAATAATAAAATTAAATGTCATTTTTTCGAAAACAATGACTCCATTTTTTATCACTTTATGAATTCCAAATTGATCTCCACTTTGCTGTAAAACTATCCAGTCCTATTTTACTTGTAACTCTATTAAACCCGGACCTATAAAAGGCAAGTCAGTTTCGGCTTCTTTACCGGGCTTTACATCGATAAGTTTTCCTTTATTAAAAGACAACTCTTTGGTATTTCCGGTAATACAATCAACGCAAACAATTATTTCCGAACTCAACATCTTCCAACTTTTAAAATGAATTGATTTTAATAATATTTTATTTTTTTAAAAACTTTCTTTTGTCGGCTTTTTTAATGCTGCAAGCAAGTCAGTTACTTTGGCCGGCACCACTTTCGTTGTGAATCCAACACCCACAAACACAATAGCGGCAGCAATTGAAGGCAAACTAACCTCCAAAGCAAGGCTGGTAATATTCATATTCTTTGCAATAATAAAAGTGAGTATCCCGGCAACGATAGAAAGAATAGCAGCCTTAGGGCCGCAAGATTTAAAAACCGGCAGTAATCCCAATAACAGCGGCATGGACGTAGGACCCAACAATGCTCCAAACCAATTAATAAGAAGTCCGAGTACTCCTCCAAACTGGAGATAATTCAGGGCAATGACAATTGTTGCCAATGTGAAAAGAGAAGTTGTTATCCGCGCGGTGCGGAGTGCATGTTTATCGTCCCGAAATTTTTTGGAAACCACAGGCAAAATATCTCTTGTAATAACCGCAGCTACTGTGTTTACATCCGATGATGTCATCCCCATAGTTGCGGCAAATAACGATGCAATTACAAGTCCAATCATTCCTTGTGGTAAAATTTTTATCATGAGCCATCCGTAGGATTCATCGGGATTAGCCAGCCCCGGAACAATAAGAGGAGCTGCCCACATCGGGAAAAACAATATCAAAGGCCAGATCAAATATAATACACCTGATAGCCAGGCTGCTTTTGATGCCTCTTTCTCACTTTGGGATGATATATATCGTGTTGCCAAACTCCAACTTCCCCCATTGTAACTCAGGAAATAAAGAAATAGCATAATGCCAACAAACCCGGCCGTATATGGCCCATTAACCAGGTGGCTATTTTCAGGAGGAAGTTGTTTCCAGATTCCTGTTATCGAATCCATCCCACCCAACTTTTTGACAACAAGCACGAACATAACAATACCGCCAATAACCTGCACAAAGAACTGAATAAAATCTGTCACAATCACTCCCCATAAACCCCCGAAAGTGACATACACCAATGTAACAAAACCCGACACAAGAATTCCCGTAGTCATTGGAATGCCTGCAACCACATGAAGTAAAATACCAATAGCAGCCCATTTGGCGCCAAGGTCAAACACCTTGAGAACTACACCAATCCAGGCTATCACCTGTTGCGTTACTACATTATACCGAACTTTTAAATATTCAAGAGGAGACTGTATTTGGAAGTTTTTTCTTAACCGAACCCAGTAAACCGGGAATATTTTTGCAGTGGTAATAATTGCAATAGCAACAGGTGCTGCCCACCAAACATAAATCGTAAACCCATAAGAGTATGCAACAGCAGCATACGCAACAAACACCACTCCACTGTGGCCAGAAACATGGTGCGAAATTCCCGCTAACCACCAAGGTAAATTGCCACCGGCAACAAAATAATCATCAGAGTTTCTACTTTTGAAGTATGACCAAATTCCGACAGCAAGCATACTTAAAAAGAAAAGAATAATCACTACTAAGTCGAGTGTGTTTAATAACATTAAAAAGGGAATTTTTTAAATTGTGAACAGAAAGATAACATTCCCACGTCGACCACCCAGTCTGACTAAAAAATAATGGGCAAAAAGAAAAAAAAATTATTCTAAACACCTCTATTTGTTTAATGCGTGGCTTATCTTTTCTGTGTTATGATATATTTTTCCCATAGCGAAAGAATATCTTCCATTTCAGGTTTTCAGTCAAGCAGCAGCCAGTGAGAAAACCATACAGCCTCTTCAATGACATCTTCTAATTTTTGTTTCAACATGTTTAAGATGAAATCAATTGATGAATACTATCACTTCAAAACGAAATTTACAACAATTTTATATACGTACACGCTCATTCAGAAATATTAATCCTAATCAACTTCCTTAATTATTTGAAAAGTATGTTTTGTCGGTTTATTACTTAATTGTATTTGGCTAAATCTTTCGTCGCAGCTTTGCTGTAGTTCCTTTTCCAACGGTTTGTTGATTAAAAATTCTTTAAAATTGGATCTATAATAATCAATGTATTCCACGGGCTGTCCTTTAAATCTTTCCAAACTTTTTTCAAAACGTCTTTCGCTACTTTCATCGATTTTTTGATACAGATTTGCATCCTTACCTAATAACCCATATTCTACATATTTAATCCGGCGAAGCCTACCTTCTAATTCCCAATACTGATTCAAAAGCTGCAACATAGCGGCTGCATGTTTATATTGTGGAGTCATGTCATTGTTAGCAAGGTTTACTCCCTCATTAAAATTATTTTCTGAATATCTTCCGACTTCAATCGAGTCAATTTTTAAAATATAGGATCCTTTTGGAAGTGATTTTATTTGAATTATTTCTTTGTTAAGTTCATCAGTAAAATGAAATAATGAATCAGGATTAAATCCTTTATTTAATAAAGGGAAAGGCAAAGATTTCTCCGTGCAGGTAAATGAAATGAATGCTTTATTAATCCGAAGATCTTTGATATCACAATTCAGCGATTTTTCAATTCCTGCTGGTTTTACATCAACCCGAATTAAGGAAACATAATTGGGAACATGTTGCGTTTTCAAAAATACTCCGGCCATCAGAAAATGTCCCGGCACATTGGGATGAACTCTATCATTACCAATGATTGTAGCTTTAGGATTGCGCTGTTGCACTTCAGCATTCACTGTATTCATTGTAGTCCAATAATCCACAATCGGAAGATTGTACTTGGAAGCTAATTCTCTAAGATATTCAGCACATTGCTTCAATGCATCATTTACGCCAAAGAAATTAGTGCCAGGTAGTTCTGCTGTCTGATCATAAATCGAAGGAGTTTGTAAAATAACCTTACTCCCTGCTGAGATCAATAACCTTACGATACTGTCAACATTTTTAAAATATCGGTTTAGCGACTCTTGCCTCTTTTTTTCTATTCCAGGTTCTTTCGACTTCTCATTTGAGTACAGACTCCTGTTCACATCATTCATGCCTAACATTACAATTGACCATGTTGGCTGATGTACCAGAATGTCGTCATCCATGCGTCTGAGAACACCATTTGCTACATCACCGGAAATTCCACAATTATAAAATTTCACTTTCCGATCGGGAAATCTGGTGATATAAAACAATTCAATATAATGATGAAATTTACCGTCCATCGTTATGCTGTTT
>JBDSHT010000032.1:0-10792 GCA_039918315.1 Ginsengibacter sp.
CTGGGCACTAGAAAAAACGACGACCGTTTTGACTTTCTTACCAAAGTTGGGTATGAACTAAGACCAAAATTGAGCCTTTCCACTCTTTTAAATTTTCATTCTCAATTCTCAAAAGGATATAGCTACAGCGGATCTGGATCTAAGGATCTTCTTTCCAATATAATGGCCCCAGGCTACCTTTTATTAAGTCTTGGATTGGATTATAAGCCTGTAGAAGGCTTATCGATTTTTGTTTCACCAGTTACTGCCAAATGGACATTTGTGTTGGACGATTCTTTATCTGCGAAAGGTGCGTACGGTGTGACTCCGGGAGATAAAGTGAAAAATGAAATAGGTGCGTTTGCGAGTGTGAATTATTTGAAAGACATAACGAAAACTATAACCTATAATGGGCGGCTGGATTTGTTCTCGAACTATGCGCACAATCCGCAGAATGTGGATGTGATGATGAATAATAAATTTACCGCAAAACTATCAAAAGCATTATCTGCAAGTCTTGCCCTGGATCTTATTTATGATGATGACGTAAAACTGTTTGGCAAGAATAATGATTCTCCCGGGTTGCAACTTCGCTCATTAATTGGAGTTGGGTTAGCTGTGAAATTTTAATGAATCGTTACTTCCAACCTGAATTTTGAAAACGTGAATTATAGATTTTCAATAATTCCTGCAATGCCCTGCCCACCGCCAACACAGGCAGTTACAATACCATATTTCTTATCCAATCTTTTCATGTCATGGATAATCTGAACGGTTAGTTTGGCTCCGGTACACCCAAGCGGATGACCCAATGCAATAGCTCCTCCGTTTATATTTACTTTAGCAGGATCAAGGCCGAGAGTTTTTATAACAGCCAACGATTGCGATGCGAATGCCTCGTTAAGTTCAATGAGATCTATTTGAGATAAATTCATTCCTGCACGGGATAAAACTTTAGGAACTGCTTCAATAGGACCAACTCCCATAATGCGCGGATGAACCCCGGCACTCACACAACTTACTAAACGGGCTATCGGTTTTAGTTTTAATTCATTCATCATTTTTTCACTCATCACTATCACGAAAGCAGCGCCATCACTCGTTTGAGAGGAGTTGCCTGCAGTGACTGTTCCGCCTAACGCAAAGGCAGGTTTTAGTTTTGCCAATGCCTCCATTGATGTATCGGCACGTACACCTTCATCGGTATCCACTACAAAATTTCTGGCCTGCTTCTTATTATTTTTATCAACGTATATTTCTTCTACATTCATTGGCAATATCCCACTTTTGAAATGTCCATTGTCAATAGCGTGCTTCGCTTTTTGATGTGAATGAAGACTAAATTCATCCTGCTGTTCGCGCGTTACTTCATATTCTTTAGCAACAGCTTCTGCAGTTAAACCCATACCTAAATAATAATCAGGTGTTTCTGAGGCAACAGAATAGGCGGGTACTGTTTTCCACCCTGATGTAGGCACCATAGTCATACTTTCTGTACCACCAGCAATGATGCAATCTGCCATACCTGTTCTTATTTTTGCTGTCGCAATTGCAATTGTTTCAAGGCCACTCGCGCAATAACGGTTTACAGTCATGCCTGGAACTTCTATCCCTAACGCCCTAACACTAATCATTCTGCCTACCTGTAACCCTTGCTCCGCCTCGGGCACAGCGTTTCCTACTATCAGGTCATCCACTCTTTTGCTATCTAATTCAGGGACTGAAGCTAATAATCCTTTTATGACATCTACCGCTAAATCATCAGGTCTGTAAAATCTAAAACCTCCTCTCTTTGATTTTGTTACTGCTGTGCGGTATCCGGCTACTATGTATGCTTCCATGATGTTTCTTTTATTTGATAAATGACTAAAGCAATTTAAGATTTATCTTTTTAATGGATAGTTGTTTAACTAACTTTTTTCTTATAACTCCTTTAAATGTTGACTCTTTTAAATTTTGGAAGAAGGGTTTAAAAGAATTTCTAATCCAAATAATTTCCAACAATAGGTAGCCTTCTTCCTACACCAAAAGCCTTTGGTGAAATGCGGATGATAGGGCAAAACTGATTTCTCTTATACTCATTTCTATTTACCATTTTTAGAATTCTATCAACAAGTGCTTCTTCAAAACCTTGTGCTTTTATTTCTGCAGGACCTTGTATGCGTTCTATGTATTGGTATAAAACCTGGTCCAGAACTTCATAAGGGGGAAGGCTGTCACTATCTTTTTGGTTCGGTCTGAGTTCAGCGGACGGCTGCTTTTCAATAATATTTTTGGGTATAATTTCCTGTTTGGAATTGATAAATTTTGCGAGTTCATACACCTGTAATTTATAGCAGTCGCCCAATACTCCAAGGCCACCTGCCATGTCACCATACAAAGTGCCATAGCCAACCGCAAGCTCACTTTTGTTAGAAGTATTTAAAAGTATGTATCCAAATTTATTTGCCAGGGCCATCAATAAATTCCCGCGGCTTCGGGCCTGTATATTTTCTTCGGCTATTCCAAAAGGGGAATCTTTAAAGAGAGGTTTTAGATCCTCTAAAAATTGTTCGTAAATATTTTTTATAGAAATGATGTCATAAGGATTTCCAAGATTGTCACTCAATTTTTTTGCATCATCCACTGAATGAGAAGTAGAATATTCTGAGGGCATTAAAATTGCCCTGATGTTTTCTTTTCCTAAAGCCTCACAGGCAAGCGCAATTGTTACTGCGCTATCAATCCCACCACTACTGCCTATTATCGCTTTTGAAAATCCCATTTTGGAAAAATAGTCCCTGATGCCTAAAACAATCGCATCATATACCTGTGAGATATTAAGATCAGGCAATAATTTTTTTGGCTCTAAAAGTTCATTGTGCATAGCGATAGAGGGCTCCTTCACGGGATTGACAAAAGTGCCATCATCATTAAGAATTACTTCTTCATAAGCTTCCTGAAATTGGGGAAGCTGGCAACAAAGGTTTGCAGCCTTATCAAAAGCAAGCGACGCTCCATCAAAAATAATTTCTGTTTGGCTGCCAACAGAGTTGCAATAAATTAAGGGGATTTGATATTTTAAGACATTCGATTTTATCGTCGCTTTTCTATCTTCTGCATGTGTGTAATCAAATGGTGAGGCAGAAATATTAATCATGAAATCCGGATTGTCTTTCATCAAAACATCCATGGGACAAACTCTGTAAAGCGGGTTGTCGCCGAGGTTCCAGATATCTTCACAAATGGTAAGTGCGATTTTTTTTCCTTTAAAATTGATGACATTCCAATTGTAGGCGGGTTCAAAATAGCGATACTCATCAAACACATCATAATTGGGAAGGCAAGTTTTGTGAGCAATACCAATTACCTTTTTTTCATAAAGAAAAAATGCCGCATTAAATAAATCTTTGCCTTCTTGCACAGGGTTTCTATCCGGAGAACCTACAATTACCCCAATCGTATCGGCATGCTCTTTTATCTTTTCGATGCTCTCAAAACATTTATCAACGAAGTCTTTAAAATCCATAAAATCCCGGGCTGGATAGCCACAAACACTCATTTCGCTAAAAATAATCAGGTCTGCTTTTTTTGTTTTTGCATCTTCTATTGCATCAATTATTTTGTTGGTATTTTTTACAAAGTTTCCTATGTGGTAGTTCTGTTGCGCAAGAATTATTTTCATAGCAGTAAAATTAAACCAATAAATATTTATAATTTTTTTCGATTACGCAGTGTTCCATTTTATTTTTCGTTTTATTTGGGGTATGAAGCAATTTATGTTCCTGGTGATCGGCTCCCTTTTTTTTATTTCGTGTAACAATCAGAAAAATATTCCTGATGTTTCATCAATTGAAATTAGATTAGAAACCAAACGTTTTGAGCAGGATTTTTTTTCGATGGATACTTCGCATCTTACAGAGTCTATTGGAAATCTTTATAAAAAGTATCCTCATTTTACACAAGATTTTATATTTAATATTCTTGGGCTCGACCCCGATAGCCTTTTGATTTCAGGCAACGATCAACAGCGGGCTGTGCGCTTATTTATCCACGATTATCAACCCATAAAAGATTCGGCGGATATTATTTTTAAGAATTTTAATAAAGAAACTGCAGAAATAAAAAAAGCATTTCAGTTTGTGAAATATTATTTCCCCAAATACAAATTACCCACGTCAATCATAACTTTTATAGGCCCACTGAATGCAAACTTTCAGACCTCCTTTGGAACGCAAGGAGATATTCTTACTCCTGATGCTTTAGGGATTGGCTTGCAACTTCATCTCGGAAATAATTTTTCTTTCTACAAAAGCCGGGCTGGTCAGGAAATTTATCCTGATTATATTTCTAACAATTTTGACGCTGCCCATATTTCTGTGAACAGTATGCGAAATATAATTGATGATATGTATCCTGATAAAAGTAATGGACGGCCTTTGATAGAACAGATAGTGGAACGAGGTAGAAAAATGTATCTTCTAACTCAGTTTTTACCCAACAATCCTGACTATATAAATATGGGATATACCGAAACCCAAATGAAAGCTACTTACGAAAATGAGGCAGTGATTTGGAACTTTTTCCTGAGCAATGATCTTCTTAATAATTCGGAACAGGATATGATAAAAAACTACATTGGCGAAAGCCCAAAAACAAGAGAGTTTGGAGATGATTCTCCTGGTAATTTGGGAACCTTTTCGGGTTTGCAAATCGTAAGAAAATATGTAAATAAATTTCCGGAAACAAAATTAGAAGAGCTTATGAAAATGGCTCCTGCAGAGATTTACAGCGTATCTAAGTATAAGCCTAAAAATTAATTTAATTTAAAAGGAGTTACCAATTCAAAGGCGGGAATATTAATCAGGAATGTTTTTTTGTTGTGACAGTTTTCCATGAAATACATTCCATGCATTTTTCCCATTTCGCTTTTTAAATTGCATCCACTAACATACTGATATTTCTCTGAGGAATTTATTATCGGCTGAAGCCCAACTACACCTTCGCCTTCCACCTCGCTGGAATCGGCATTGCTATCAAAAATATACCAATGCCTTCTTAATAATTGAACAGGAAATGAATTGTTATTTTCAAGAGTGATACGATATGCAAACATGAATTCGCCTGTAGCAAGATTGCTATATTCTGGTTGATAGAATGTTTCAATACTAATGGTGATACCTTGGCAAATTTGTGTAATCATAATGCTTGGCGTTAAGGCTAAAGTTAAAAAAAACTAGCTAATACTTAACGATTGAAATTTCAAATCACTTTTATGATGTCTATGAAGTAGGAAAGAAGTGAGATTTAGAGAGGGTTACAATTGAAAAAACAATAAAAATACATTTATAATTTTTTAGATTTTTTGAAACCATTTTTGATAAACCATTGCAAAATTTTCTCGCGATGGTCGCCCTGGATAATTATTTCATTGCTATTAGCTGAGCCGCCGGAGCCGCAATGCGTTTTTAATTCTTTTGCAATTCGATCCGTTTCATCTTTCGTTAAAACGAATCCTTCCACCAAAGTAACCACTTTGCCGCCACGGTGTTTTTTGTCGAGTTTGATTTTTATTAATTGTTCTGACGCAGAAATTGTTTCAATTTCTTCGCCATCAATTTCAATTTTAAAATCCGGCGAAGTTGAATAAACAACTCCGCCCATTCTGTTAGTTTTTTTGTTTGCCATAAATTAAATTTTTTCTGCCTTCAGGCTAAGATCGAGACTGGTGGCCTGGTGTATAACTGCACCACTGGAAATATAATCCACTCCGGTAGCTGCATACGATTCTATATTTTCAAGATTGATACCGCCGCTTGCCTCAGTCTCATATTTTTTATCAATGATAATTAAAGCTTCATTAATTTTTTCCGGTGAAAAATTGTCCAGCATAATTCTATCAACCTTTCCTGTTTGCATCACCTTTTTTACATCTTCAATGCTTCTCGTTTCCACCTCTATTTTTAATCCCGGTTTTTTTTCCTGCACATAATTCCATGCTTTTCCAATGGCTTTTTCAATGCCGCCACAATAATCAATATGATTGTCTTTAAGCATAATCATATCATAGAGTCCAAACCTGTGATTGACTCCACCGCCAATTCGAACAGCTTCTTTTTCGAGCAACCGGAAATTAGGAGTTGTTTTCCTGGTATCTAATAGTTGAGTATGAAATCCTTTTAATTTATCAGTGTATTTTTTGGTGAGCGTAGCAATGCCACCCATTCTTTGCATGCAATTAAGAACGAGACGTTCACACGTAAGAATACTATAAACAGTGGATTCTACTTCAAAAGCGATATCACCCAACTGCATTTGGTCTCCATCATTTTTTAGTTGGTGAATGACAGAAGATTGATCTGCATAATGGAATATTTTTTTAGCAACATCCACTCCGGCTAATATTCCTTTGTCTTTTATCACCAGTTTTGCCCATCCTCTTTCATCGGCGTTTATGCACGCGAGAGTAGAATGATCGCCGTCACCTAAATCTTCTTCAAGTGCATTTTTAATTAAATGATTTAATTTTTTGTTGTAATCCTTTTCGTCATTCATTACACAAAATTAAAAAATCAAGGCCAAAGGTTGGCAAACAAAAAGCCCGCTATTAAACGGGCTTTTTGTCCTCAATATATAGAGGTACTATTTTTCGAAACGTATTTCCTGCACCACTTGCTTATTTCCCTTTTGCTTCATATAAATGGTTACGCGATATTGGCCATTGCTGGTTTTTAAATTACCAATACAATATTGTGAGCCCACACTTTCGCTCTTGTGGATTATTTCAAAATCTTTTACAGTGTTGGAATTAAAAAATTCACGTAATACAAGCTCTGCCTGACTTTTACTATATGAATTACTTTTTTCAGCAAGCGTGATCTCAACAGAATTGTCAAAAAACTTTGCAACTTCTACAGCATCTCCTTTTTTAAATGCGTCAAGAATTTCAGTGAAAGATATCACAGTGAAAGCGGTAAAAAAGGTAGCTATAGTGACAGAGAATAAAAGTTTTATCATGCGTACTTTTAATTTTTTATTTATTAATTAATTTACGAAAAACGTGCCAAATGATAAAATTTTCTTTTAAAAGAAAATTCAATTATTAATTCTTAGTGCTAATAATTAGCTTTGAACTATGATAGGAAAAAAAGTTATTTTAATAATTATGGATGGATGGGGTTTAGGAAAAGAAAAGAAAAGTGATGCCATCCAAAATGCGAAAACACCATTCGTAAGTTCACTTTATGATCAGTATCCGAATAGTACACTGGTAACTTGTGGAAGAGCGGTTGGACTGCCGGAAGGTCAAATGGGAAATAGTGAAGTAGGGCATTTAAATCTGGGAGCGGGCCGCGTTGTTTATCAGGAATTGGAAAGAATAAATGTAGCTATTGAGAGCGGTGAATTTGCTAATAATCCAAATCTTTTACATTCAATAGAATATGCTAAAAAAAATAATAAGCCTTTGCATTTGATTGGTTTGGTTAGCAATGGTGGAGTGCATTCACACATTTCACATTTGAAAGCGATCACCACAATTTGCAAACAACATGGTTTGGAAAATGTATTCATTCATGCTTTTACGGATGGCCGCGATACTGACCCAAAAAGCGGGTTACATTTTTTAACTGACCTGAAGCAGCACCTCGACAATACAACAGGAAAGATAGCGACGGTGACCGGCAGATATTATGCAATGGATCGTGACAAAAGATGGGAGAGGGTAAAGGTGGCTTATGATGCAATCGTGCATCGTACGGGCAATATCACTGAAGATATTTTTGGTGCAATAAATGAGTCTTATCAAAAAAATGTGACTGATGAATTTTTGTTACCTATCATAAATAAATCAACTCCTGATTCTGCGATTAAAGATGGCGATGCCGTTATTTGTTTCAATTTCCGGACAGACAGATGCCGAGAAATTACTGACGCGCTTACGCAAACTGCGTTTCCCGAACAGGCTATGAAACCTTTGCAATTGGATTATACAACGATGACTTTGTACGATCATTCGTTCAAAAATATTCATGTGATTTTTCATAAAGATGATCTTGTAAATACGCTGGGTGAAGTGATGGAACAGAATCATCTCAATCAAATTAGAATTGCAGAAACTGAAAAATATCCACATGTAACCTTCTTTTTCAGTGGCGGTCGCGAAGTTTCTTTTAAGGGTGAAAACAGGATAATGATTCCTTCACCCAAGGTGGCAACTTACGACCTTCAACCTGAAATGAGTGCCTATGAATTAACGGAAGCATTGCTTCCTGAGATTCGAAAACAATCTGCATCTTTCATTTGCCTGAACTTTGCAAACGCAGATATGGTGGGCCATACAGGAGTTTGGGAGGCTGTAATTAAAGCCGTAGAAACCGTAGATACCTGTGTTAAAAGGGTGGTTACGGAAGCGCTTAAAAATGGCTATACTATTTTTTTAACCGCCGATCATGGCAATGCAGATTTTATGGAGAATGAAGACGGTTCGCCAAATACTGCCCATACAAAAAATCTTGTTCCTTATTTTGTAATTGATAATGAATGGAAAGGAAAATTGAAGCCGGGAAAATTAGGTGACGTGGCTCCTACAATTTTATCAATTATGAATCTACCGATCCCTGTGGAAATGACTGGTGAGATATTAATAGATCCATAGATTAGTTCCCTCCATTAAAATAATATAGCTCTTTTTGGATTAAAAGTTATTCTAAACAATTTAGTTTTTAAACCCAAAAGGAGATGAAATGCGTATCTGACATGGGCTACAGCATCTAATTATTATTTAGATCTGTGCAGCTATTTTCGTAAAAAATTGTCCTACCTTAGTAGGGTTAAACCAAGCAAATTTTATGACAGAAGAGATGATGCTTCATGGCTGTCTGGAAAACCTTGCAACTGCACAGCAGGCGCTATATGATCGCTTTAGTGCGAGGATGTTGGGGGTTTGTTATCGATATGCCCGCAATCGTGAGGATGCTGAAGATATGATGCAGGAAGGCTTTATGAAGGTTTACTCACAGATCCACCAGTTCCGTAATACAGGGGCGCTGGAGGGATGGGTTCGTAGAATCGTGGTTCATACTTGTATTAATATTTTGAAAAAGAATAAAAAGTTCTCTGATAGTGTTGACCTGGTTCATGCTTCATCCATACAAATGAATGAATACAATATTCCTTCAATTTTGCAGGCGAAGCAGGTAGTAGAATGTATAAGATTATTACCGCTTGGTTATCGAACGGTTTTAAACCTTTATGCCATTGAGGGATATTCTCATAAAGAGATAGGTTCTATTTTAGATATTGAGGAGAGTACCAGCAGGTCGCAATACACAAGGGCTCGTGCTTTATTGGAAGATATTTTATTGAAGAAACGGATTTTGCAAAAACCAAGGGAGAATATAAGAATGGTTTCAGGGAATCATTAACTGCTTTTATTAACATGGATTATATAGTACCCAAAACTGAAACGTAGCAAGATGGAAAGTAGATTCGACATGACGGATTTTGAACACTCACTTAAGGATTTCGCAGATCGCTTTGAAATTGCTCCATCTCCTCGTGTGTGGAATGGAATTTACAACAATCTTCATCCAGGCAGTCGTTGGCCGTCCATGGCAATGGGATTGGTTTTTCTGTTTTCTTTATTGGGTATCGGGCATCTGAATAATAGTTCAAAGAACTTCTCAGTTTCCGATCGTGATGCCATAAATGAGAATGCATCTCTATCTCTGAATAAATTAATTAGCCGCACACAAAATATTGAAAGCTCTTCTTTTAATGTTGTTGACGAAAATAAACAAGAACGTCAATCGGCTGCTGTAGTGGATCTTTTCACTAGAAAAAGAATTTCAGGAAACACTAATGGTGGTAATGAAATAGAGCAGATCGCTAATAGTAGTGTTGCTAATGAGTCTTCTGTTTTGAAGGAAAATAAAATATTAAGTCTTAATGAAGGCTCTCTTGAAAAGCAGAATACGAAATTACAATCTGAAGAAAATCAATTAACCACTTCTGTTTTGAATGAGGCGGCTTTGCGGCAGACAAATGTTGAAACAGTGGCGGCAATAACAGCCAATAAAAATCAAAATTCAGGTATCAATAAAACAGAAGTTTTATCAACAGGTGGGATTAATAACAAAGAGATTTTGGGTTCAATAATTTTGATTTCGAAAAAAGAACTTGCTTCTATTACAGTAGAAAACTTTGTTGATGCTAATAATTTGATGACGGATCTTTTTGTTCCGATTTCAAATCAGCTAGATGCGACACCGTTAGCAAATTCGTTTATGCTACCCAGTGAGGAAGCTGATTTAAATAGTAATGTTGTCGTGAAGAAGGCTACCAAATTAAAGAGATTGAAAAACGGAAAAACTACATGGGTTTACTTTGTTACACCAAAAGTATCTTCAGTTTATTTTACAGGCAAAGCCATTCCTTCAAATCAAGGTCACGCAATTTCACCTATTGTAATTGTACCAAACCAGGTAGGAAACAATATGGTTTATAATGCCCGTTTAGGTTTTGAAGCGGGAACAGAGATGCAATACAAGTTTGCAAATAAATGGCAACTTTTAACAGGGCTTCAGTTATCTTATTCCGGCTATAATATACTTACCCATAAGGTGCATCCTACTTATGCTTCCTTGATGCTAAAAAATGATGCAGGCGAAGCCTATTCTAAAGGATACTTTACCTATTATGGAAATGGAGAAAATGATAATCAGGTGTTGTTGCCAAATTATAGTTTGCAAGCGTCTATCCCTGTTGGATTGCAGTATGAAGTTTGGGGAAATGAAAATGTGCACATACGATTATCATCTACCATCCAGCCTTC
>JBDSHT010000033.1:0-4682 GCA_039918315.1 Ginsengibacter sp.
AAGGCCGGCGAAAAAATGAAACAGTTATTTTTCTTCTTCAGCTACCTTACTGTTTTTCTTGCCTGCCTTGGCTTGTTTGGATTAATCACATTCACAACTGAACTGCGCAGAAAAGAAATAGGCATTAGAAAAGTACTAGGTGCAAGCGTAGCAGTAATTACTTCTCTTATTTCCAAAGATTTTTTAAAGCTTGTTGTTATAGCAATTATAGTCGCGGCACCTATTGCATATTATGTAATGAATAAATGGCTCCAGGACTATGCTTACAGAATTAACGTTACCTGGTGGATGATAGCCTTAGCGGGTGTAGTTGCCATTTTGATTGCGTTGATAACTGTAAGTTTTCAGGCGATAAAAGCAGCGTTGGCAAATCCAGTTGAAAGTTTAAGGAGCGAATAACTCATGCCTTTGATTTATAATTCATCACTCATCATTCATAATTTATAGTTGACTAATGCTAAAAAATAATTTAAAAATCGCCTGGCGCACCATCACAAAAAACAAGGTGTATTCTTTAATTAATATTTTGGGATTGACGATTGGTTTGTGTGCCTGCATGATGGTTGCCACCGTGGTTATTGATGATCTGTCTTATGACAGGCAATGGAGCAAAGGAGATGATTTGTACCGTATTATTTCTGTAAATAAAATGGGTGATGGTTTGTATGATCGCAATGCGTCTTCATTAACGGGATTGGGAACAAGCATGAAAAATGATTATCCCGAAGTAGAGGCGGTCGCGGAATTAATAACCATGAAGCAAAGGTTAAAATTAAATGACAGCGATCCAAATGGGGTAGAGGTAAATGCATTGCAAGCTGACACTGCCATGTGGCAAATGCTGGATATAAAGGTGCTTGAAGGTGCGCCGAGAAAGTATGTCGCAGGTACTCGTAACGTAATTATTTCCGAAAGTTTTCGCGAGAAATTTTTTCCATCAGAAAACCCGGTAGGCAAAATTATTTATGATGTGCCTTCCTATTCTGATAAGCCGGATCCATATTTAATTACGGGTGTTATCAAAGACATTCCCTCTAATACCCATTTACGCACTGATATTATCATCTTGCAAAAAGGGCGCAATGAGGCGCTTGAAAAAAAGCAATATGGCACCTTTTCTCAAAACTATGTTTTGATGAAACCGGGTACTGATATGGCTCAGTTTGCAAAGAAATTAAATAAATGGTATGCGGGCTTTGTTGATGGTAACAAGCCTTTGCAGTGGGAGTTTCAGCCCATTAAGGATGTTTATTTACATTCTGATTTTTCAAGTTACCAACAAGTAAAAGGAAGTTATTCCAATATTTATATTCTCTCCGGTGTGGCATTATTACTTTTAATTATTGCCTGTGTCAACTTTATTAATCTGAGCACTGCGAGGGCCATTCAACGTTTAAAAGAAATGGGTGTTAGAAAAATATTAGGTGCCGGAAGAAGACAATTGGTGTTTCAGTTTTTAACCGAATCAGTTTTGTTTTTTGTGATGGCTACATTTTTAGCCACAATCATTTATCAACTGACATTGCCCCTGATAGAAAATTTTATAGGCCATAATTTATACCAAACATTTGTGTCCCGGTTTTCGCTGCTCGGCATTGCCTATCTTATTATTGTAGCGATAAGTCTTCTCACAGGTTTTTATCCTGCATGGATATTGTCAGGCTTTAAACCCGCTGCCACATTGAAAGGTAAGTTATACACCGGCAGATTTTCAGGACAAAACCTGGTGAGAAAAAGTTTAGTGGTTCTTCAATTTTCTATTTCTATAATTGTGTTGGTCGCTTTAATTGTGGTGCATCAGCAGGTTTCTTTTATGAAGAATAAAGACATTGGATTTGATAAAAATAATTTGTTGAGTATTGGTTATGGCTCGTGGGATGGCAAGGGAGAATCTTTTAAAAATGAACTGTTGAATCAGCAAGGTGTGGTAGCCGCGAGTATCTCTACCTGGATGCCTTCGCAAGGTGCAGGCTTCATGTCGAAAGAAATTGATAATCCCAGCCAGCCGGGAAATAAAGTAAAAGTATGGTTCATAAACGCGGATGTGGATTTTGCAAAAACACTGGATTTGCGTTTGAAAGATGGGCGTTTTTTAGATACAAAATTTTCTTCAGATACTGTTAATCAGAATTCGATGATGGAGATGGATTCTGCTAAATATGCATCTACTGCAAGTCTGCAATCTTCAGTGATTACAGCCTACACAGCAAAGGTATTACAAGCCGGTACTTTGAACCAAACTATCAATAAAGCTTTGACAACTCCGGTTGGTATTGTAAATGATTTTTATAGCGAATCATTAAAAACGCCGATACAGCCAACGATCATTATTGCAGAAAAATCTCCTGCTTATGGTGGCATGTTAGTAAGAGTAAATCCCGGTTCAGGAAAACAGTTAGTGGCTTCCATAAATAAACTTTGGCAAAAATTCTATCCCGGAAAATTATTAGAAGTTAAATGGGTGGATGATATGCTGGCCAGCCAATACCAGGCGGAAAGCAGGCTACAGGATTTGTTTACATTCTTTAGTGCATTGAGTATGTTCCTTGCGGCGCTTGGTATTTTTGGATTAATTGTTCAGTCAACTTCACAACGAATTAAAGAGATTGGCATCAGGAAAGTTTTAGGCGCTTCTGCAATGTCTATTGTGCAATTATTTTCTAAAGATTTTTTAAAACTGATATTGATTGCTTTATTAATCGCTTCGCCCATTGCATGGTGGGCGTTGAAAGAATGGCTGCAGGGGTTCGCTTACCGCATAGAAATGAATGGTTGGTTTTTTGCAATTGCAGGATTGGTAACTATTATAATTGCCCTGGCTGTTATTAGCTTCCAGGCTGTAAAATCTGCAATGACAAACCCGGTTGAAAGTTTAAGGAGCGAATAAGTAGGAGACGAAATCCCGAACTCGTTTCGGGCTGGAGAGTTCGACAACAAAAAGGTTTTGGTGAAAAAATCAGTGTATCACAATGATTAAAGGTGAGTAGGGTAAAAATTTTTCATCGGCAGAAATAATTGGTATTTTTTCTGACAATGCAGTTGCTAATAAAAACCCGTCAAACGGATCACGGTGTTCTTCAAAAAAAGGAATTGATTGATAAGAAAAAATATGATTGTTTGTCAAAGGTAAAATGGTAAAGCCATCTGTTGAAAGTTGTTGGGTTATGTATTCGATGCTTACTATAAATTCAGGGAGTTTGCCGAGTTTTAGTTTGATAGCCATTTCTAACAGGCTGAAATGGCTTACAAACATAGTGTGGTCAGGATTTTCAATTAAGGCACGCAAAGATGCTTTTAGTTTTGGATTGTCTTCCAAAGACCATATAAGTATTTGCGTATCTAACAAATATTGCATTAGTACATGTAGTCTTTTAAGTCATCAAGCGGTTCATTAAAATTATCTGGAATTCCGATTTTGCCTTTTAAGCTTCCAAGACGGCGGTTTTTGGTTGATGTAGTTTGTGATTCTTCAAGGAATGTCACAACTACTTTAGATTTTTTTTTAATTGGCGGAATTTCATCTAAAACGATTTTTCCGTTTTCGTAGGTGCCTTTTATAGTTTTCAACATTTTAAACAAATTGTATTCAAATTTACAAAATGAAATCCAGTTTCCAGGCAATAAAGGCGGCGATGGCTAATTCATAGCAATCTCTACGCAGTGAGTAAGTACAATCAATTTTTGAGATTGCTTCATCTGGAAATTTGAGAGAAGGATAGCAGATAATTTGTTTAGCGCATTATTTTAAAATCAAAACTGTATCAAAAAGAAACAGGAGCTGTATCAAAACCGAACAGATTTTAATTTAATAATTTCTTTAAAACCTGATTTACAACTACTATAATTCTGGAGTAGTTTTTATACGATAAATGGTAACTCATTTAATCAAATAAATCATAGCTCAGACCATGTTTAAAAATTATTTTAAAATCGCCTGGAGGAAAATCCAAAAAAATAAACTGTATAGTTTCATCAACATACTTGGATTATCAACCGGATTAGCCGCGTGTATTTTAATTGGGCTGTATGTTTTTAATGAATTGAGTTACGATAAATTCAATACCAATTCAAACAGGATTGCGCGGGTGACGATGGAATATGGTGGTGGAGGAAGTAGCGAACAAACTGCAGTGACCGGGAATAAAGTGGGACCACAATTGAAGCGAACATTTCCACAGGTGGAGTCTTATGTGCGCACGATGAAGTCTTCGAAAGTGATTGCCAATGGTGCCAATGCCTTTGATGAAAAAAATATTCTGTATGCTGACGCGGATTTTTTCAAAGTATTTTCTTTTAAATTATTGCAGGGAAATGCGTCTTCAGCATTGTCTGATCCTTACACAATGGTTCTTACTAAAAGCGTTGCAAAAAAATATTTCGGGAATGAAAATCCGATCGGAAAAACACTGCGTGTGGATGATATTCGTGATTATGCCATCACTGGTATTGTTGCGGATCCGCCAATAAATTCTCAAATTCAGTATGACATTCTTTTGTCATTTAATAGTATGGGTGCTGCAAAAGAAGAGGTTTGGTTCAATGCTAATTATGTAACCTATCTGCTACTTTCTGAATCGGCACAGCTTCCGCGATTGCAGCAGCAAATTACTGCCTATATGAAAGACGTTTCTAAAAATGAATTGAAGATGAGCAATGGAGACTTTCTCACTTTAAACCTCGAG
>JBDSHT010000034.1:0-4240 GCA_039918315.1 Ginsengibacter sp.
CTGATCTTGAAAAATGCAATGATGATTCGCTGACTATTTCTGCGCCAAAGGATTTTATTTCCTATTCGTGGTCGCCTGATTATAATATTAATTCAAGCAGTTCAGGTACTGTGATTGTAAATCCTCGGGTGAGTACGCTGTACAAAATTAAAGCAGAAAAATCGCCAGGTTGTTATGCTTATGATTCCATAAATGTAATAGTACATACATCTCCGAAAATCGATTTGGGTTCTGATAAAGAATTTTGCTTTGGTGATAGTGCAGTACTTGATGCGGGCGCAGGATTTGTAAACTACGTATGGAATACAGCAAGCCAGGCACAGAAAATTGTTGTAAAAGAAAAAGGCGATTATTTTGTTTTGGCAAGTACTTCGGACGGATGTCAATCAGCCGATACATTTAAATTAAAACAGGTATTTATAAATCCGGTTGTAACGCTTAATAAAGAAAGTAATCTTTGCATTGGTACCTCACGTGAATTGGATGCAGGTAATTTTGTTTCTTACGAATGGAGTACCGGCGAAAAAACACGGACAATCAATGTGAATACGGTCGGCACTTACTCTGTAAAAGTTACAGATATAAATACATGTACCGCTGCAGATACCACTAAAATTATTTCGTTGCTTCCTTTACCCAAAAACTTTCTTCCGGCAGATACAAGTCTGTGCTCATACAGTTCCATTCAACTTTCTGCGAACAATAATTATTTAAAATATTTATGGAATACAGGCGCTGCTACTCCTACAATAACCGCAACAAAGGCAGGCCTTTATTGGTTACAAGTAACAGATAATAATAATTGCACGGGTAGAGATTCTATCACTTTACTTCCCAAAGATTGTCTGGCCGGATTTTATATTCCAAATTCGTTTACTCCTAACGGTGATGGTATAAACGATATTTTTAAACCTCAATTTTTTGGATCTGTTGTCAAGTTTGAATTTTTAATTTACAACCGTTTTGGAAAAGTGATTTTCAAGACCAATAAATTAAATGACGGCTGGCAGGGAAATTATAAAGGCAGTCCGCAAGATTCCAATTTGTTTTTGTGGGTATGTAAATACCAGTTCAATGGGGAAGTAGAAAAAACGGAGAAGGGGACAGTGGTTCTTTTGAAATAGAGTTTTGTCAAATCTTGCGTAACACTTTTTCATAAGCCTTTCGTGGTGCACTGCTCACCAGGATTTCTCCACAATACAAATAACCAAGTCTATCCAAAATTTTGAGCATCGGGACATTGTCAAAATTGGTATCCACTTTTATGCTGTACACTTTTTGTTCAATGCACAATGCCTCAATCATCGTAAACATTTGAGTCGCAACTCCTTTTCCTTTTACATCATTGGATATAGCCACTCGATGTATGGTTGCATAATCGCCATCAGTTAGCCAACTCCCTTGTATGTCAATGTACGTAGGCTCTATGCCAAAAATAATAGCACAACATCCAATGATCAAATCATGGTCCAGAAGAACGTAAGCATTACCGTTAGTGAAGTCATTAAGAACTGTTTGTTCATTGGGATATCCATTTTGCCATTGCGTACTGCCGTCCTGTTTTCTTTGTTCAATGGCCTGTTGTAATATGTTCCAAATGACAGGTAGTTCTGAAGAAGTAGCCTTTCTTAAAATCATTTTTGGAAAGATTGTATTTATTAAAATCGGTGCATTATGTACTTACTATAAGGTCCCCTCTCATTCTAAAATCTTATTTTAGGAATAAACACAATCATTCCTATGGATACCGCTATGATGGCACTTATGAGTACAGCCGCAGCAGCCAGGTCTTTAATGTTTTTTATCTTTTCATTCTTTTCCGGCGAAATAAGATTAGCAATATTTTCAATCACAGTGTTTAGTATTTCTACTGTAATCACTAACCCGATTGAAAAAAGTATCGCTATCCATTCATAAGCATTTAATCCAAAATAAAATCCGGCGATGATTACGATAACACTTACAATAAAATGAATTCTTGCATTATGTTCTTCTTTGAGCAAAAGTCCGAGTCCATTAAATGCGTACGTAAAACTCTTCAACCTTTTGCGTATGGAAAATTTATTTTCTTTCATTGTCAACTTTTCAAATTCTTGTCTCAACTTTTTTCAACCACATTTTACTGTTGTCAAATTTAAAAATAAATCCTCATTGTATGCTATCTCAAATGTTTGAAAATCTTCCTATCCTTTCAGCCAACCTGTAATGCTCATTCGGTTTTTATTTGTCATTAGCACCTCATGTTCCAGTTCATTACTTTTAAAGAAAACGACCTTTCCATTCATTGGTGAAATGTTTTGTAATCCTGCGTCGTGATGAATACAAAGTTCACCACCATCTTCCGCAACCCATTCTGTATTCAGATACATGATCATAGAAAATTTACGGCTGTCATTATTTTGAAACCGATCCAGATGTGGTTTGTAAAAAGTGCCAGGCGCATACAAAGTATAATGAAACTCATAACTGTTGATACCCGTGTAGCAGTTTTCATTCAGGTGTTTTACAAAACTATCCATCAGGTCAAAAAAACTATTTTCATGTACATCGTTATGCGCCCTGTCCAGCCAGTGAATACTATCGCCCCTCACTAATTTGTTACGATCCACAATTGTATTATTACCGGTGCCGGCATGTTGCATTTTGTTTTGGGCAAAAAGTTTCGTGAGATTTTCTTTGAGATTACCCGCTAACGATTCATTCAAAAAATGCTCAGCGATACCTACCTTATTGTTGATAAAACTATCAATAAGGGTGTTGAAAATGGTTTCCAATAAATTAGGAGTTACGGGTGAGGTGTGAGGTGTGAGGTATGAGGTTCGAGGTATGAGGTATTAGTAAACAAAAGAATGTGACGAGATTTTAAAAATCAAATGAAAGAAAGTGAGCGAAGGTAGAAGGAAGTTTATTACCTGATATAAATATTTTTCATGCGATAACTTTCTTTCTAAAGATCCGTAGATCGGGTTATCTCATAATTGTTTCTTTAACAAACAATCCATAAAGAATAATCCGTGTATCCCTTTATGTTAGTCTCTTGTAAACTCCTCACCATACCCTCTGGAAGAAAACCTTGGAGACGATTTTTAGAGATACTCATTTTCCTTCAAAAAATGTCATCCCGACTATTATTTACTTTTCAATGCTTCGCAAATTTTTTCCATCTGATGTAAATGCCTCATTGTGTGAAACAATGTGAAATGAATAATTTCCAACTTTGTAATTGGTCCGAGAGACTGACCATCCACGATTTCATTTAAATTAGCATCCCTTGCATTCTCTTTAAAACCCTGAAAAGCTTCATTCAGTTTATCGATCGTCAGCTGTCTTTCATAAATGCCATCTTCAGGAATAATCAACTCGGGCGCATTAAATTTGTTAGTAAAGTTTAAAAAAGTTTTTTTCAATTCTGCTATTCTTTCACCCGGATCTCTATCAGCCGGTTTTGCTTCCATTTGCATCACCCTCGACATTAGGTTGATAGATTTTTTGACATGAGTTATCAACTTGGGTGCCGTCCAACTGCCTTCGTACGGTATGGTATTTATTTTATTTTCATCAATAGAATTCATTAAATCTTCGAGCTGTGTTATGCTTTCGGCAATTGAATCCAACACTTCATTTATTTCATGCGATTGATTTTCCATTTCGTTTTTATTTTTTTATTTTGTTATCGTACCACCTAATCTATAGGTTCCCATAATTCAATTTTGTTTCCTTCCGGGTCCATGATGTGAATGAATTTTCCGTAATCATAACTTTCTATTTTATCAACAATAGTTACGCCTTCTTTTTTTAGTTCTTCCACAAGTGCTTCCAGATTGTCGACTCTGTAATTAATCATAAACTCTTTAGTAGAAGGTGCAAAATATTTTGTGGTCTCGGAAAATGGACTCCATTGAGTAACCCCTTTTTTAGTGGAATCGGATTCTTCTCTCCATTCAAACATTGCTCCATACTCATCGGGCTTTAAACCAAGATTTTTTTTATACCATTCTTTTATATTGTTGGGGTCTTTGCATTTGAAGAAGATACCACCAATGCCTGTTACTTTTTTCATTGTACTGTTTTTATTTTTTTTTATAAAGTTATTGAAGGCAAAACCAAGACAGAAAGTCGCCGTGAGTGTGAGAGTGATTAATAATGATTTCTTCATTTTGTCAAAATTGATTTGTAATTGTTAGTTTTGTTTTATCACAATTTATTCTTCCGGTTTCAATTTAAGAAATGCTCCGTCAAC
>JBDSHT010000035.1:0-3070 GCA_039918315.1 Ginsengibacter sp.
TAGGAATTTATGAGTTATCCAGTGGTGGCATTTCTGGAACAGTCGCAGACCCCAAATTAGTTTTTATGGCAGCTTTAAAAAGTAATGCCTGCTGCTTGATTTTATCCCACAATCATCCATCTGGAAATTTAAAACCAAGCCATGCTGATGAAGCCTTGACAAGAAAAATTGCTGAGGCTGGCAAGCTTTTCGACATACAGGTAATAGACCATGTAATTGTAACCAGTGAAGGGTATTTTAGCTTTGCTGATGAGGGGTTGATGTAACCGATTTCTTTGTATTATAAAATAATTTTATTAATAGAGAGAGGCTTTAATTTTGCATACGAGCTTCTCTAAAGAATTCCTAAGTAAGCGACTAAACGATATACATATATGCGAAAAAGACTTTTAAATGAATTAGCTATTGAATAAAAGATAATTAGTAGATATGATACTTAATTTAAAATTTTGGCATTTAATACATTTTTCTATATTTTTGTAGAATCATTACTTAGATATAAATTTTGAAGTCAACATTAAAAGAGATAGCCAGCATTCAAACAGGAGTCTTTGCAAAGCCAATTGCAAATGGAGACATTGTTTACCTGCAATCTAAACATTTTGACGAAGATGGATTATTAAAACATGTCTTACATCCCGATTTGAAGCCTGAGAAAATTAGCCAAAAACATATGCTACGAACAGGTGATGTTTTATTCGCTTCCAAAGGCACTAAAAACTTTGCGGTCTGCTTTGAAAATGACAATCAACCTGCAGTTGCTTCTACTTCATTTTTTGTAATTAGGGTTCTGGAAAATTTGGGATCTTCAATTTTGCCCGGGTTTTTAGCTTGGTTTCTCAACCATCCAGCCACTCAAAAAATGCTTAAAGCAAAAGCAATAGGAACGTCAATTGTTTCTATTTCAAAGGTTGTGTTAGAAGAATTAAAGGTTTCAATACCACCTGTTAAAACCCAAAAGACTATTTTACAAATAGCGTATCTCCGCAACAAAGAAAAAAAAATGAAGCAGCAAATTGAGAATCTTCGGGAACAAAAAATCCAACATCAAATTATTAAAGCAATAAAATAAATAGTATGGCCAAAAAAATAACTCAAAAGGACATTAACGATGCAGTTTGGAAAGCTTGCGACACCTTTCGGGGTAGTATAGACCCAAGCATTTATAAGGATTATGTACTTACGATGCTATTTATAAAATACCTCAGTGATGTTCATGATGATAAGTATGAAGCATACCTCGAAAAATATAATCGTGACAAAGAAAGAGCGGAACGGGCAATGCAGCATGAACGTTTTATAGTGCCTGAACAAAGCCACTTTAAATATCTATACAACAACCGCAATGAAATAAATATTGGAGAATTAATTGACATTGCCCTGGAAGATTTGGTGGAGGCTAACCGTGAAAAATTATACAGTGAAGATGGAGCAGGAATTTTTCAAAACATTAATTTTAATAGTAGTGTGCTAGGGGACACTAAAGATAAAAATACCCGCCTGAAAAACCTGCTGCTTGATTTTAATAAAGAAACTTTAGACCTTAGGCCATCACACCTTGAAGGCACAGATATAATTGGCGGTGCGTACATGTTCCTCATTGAAAATTTCGCAAGTGATGCCGGTAAAAAGGCAGGAGAATTCTTCACGCCAAAAGAAGTTTCCACTTTAATAGCGAGACTTACCAAGTCTGCCCCCGGTTCAAGGATATGTGACCCGACCTGCGGCTCGGCTTCTTTACTAATTAAAGCAGGAGAAGAAGTGGGCTCTCCTAATTTTTCTCTTTATGGACAGGAAGCAAATGGAAGCACCTGGGCTTTGGCAGTTATGAATATGTTTTTGCATGGATTTGATAATGCGACTATAAGATGGGGCGATACCATTCGTAATCCTAAACTGAAAGAAGGCGATGCATTAATGAAATTCGATACCGTTGTGGCTAATCCTCCTTTTAGTCTTGATAAATGGGGGAAGGTAGAAGATAAAGATGGAGATAAAACCACTGTAAGTTATGACCCTGTAACGGATAAGTATAATCGTTTTTGGAGAGGCATTCCACCAAAAAGTAAAGGTGACTGGGCTTTTATTTCTCACATGATTGAAATTGCCTACGAGAATAAAGGTAAGGTTGGAGTAGTGGTTCCTCACGGAGTTTTATTTCGTGGTGCCAGTGAAGGGAAAATTAGGCAGGCAACAATCGAAGAAAATCTGTTGGAAGCAGTAATCGGACTACCTGCCAATTTATTTTTTGGTACGGGAATTCCTGCGGCGATATTGATTTTTAATAAAGGTAAAGAGGGTAATAAAAATGTTCTATTCATTGATAGCAGCCAACATTATGATAGCGGCAAAAATCAAAACAGGCTAAATGAAAATCATATCAATCATATTGTAGAAACGTACAGAAAATTTATAAAGGGCAATTACCTGCCGGGAGTTGTTGATGATAAATTCAGCTATGTGGCAACGTTTGATGAAATAAAGGAAAATGATTTCAACCTGAATATTCCAAGATATGTTGACACATTTGAGGAAGAACCGGAAGTGGATATTATGGCTGTGCAAAAAGAAATTGATGAATTGGAAGAAGAATTAAAAAAAGTTCAGGTCCAGATGGGCGAATATTTAAAAGAACTCATGAATTGATGATAACCTTATATTTGCACGATAACATACCATGTGTTATCATGCAAATTAGTATTTAAATTGTTTAAAATGAAATGAATAAACTGAAAGAAAAATTAAACGGCATTTCGGGAATTGAAATTAAGCTAACACCGGGTTCTTTAGCTTTTGTAAACAAGTTACCTGTCTTTTTAAGTAAGGCTTTCAGCTTGTACGCAGCTGAAATTGAAGGAAGGAAAATTGTATTAGCAGAAATTTTATCCGTTAAAAATTTCACTCCCGACCGGTTGAAAAAGCAGCAATATCAACTGGAAGATTTCAGCCAGTTGCCTATTGTATTTCTTATAGAACACATTGAAGCATACCAGAGAAAAAGGTTGGTGGAAAAGAAAATTCCATTCATCGTTCCGGCAAAACAACTTTACATTCCCAATCTTTTTATAGA
>JBDSHT010000036.1:0-13834 GCA_039918315.1 Ginsengibacter sp.
GCCTTTGCCCGCGTTAAAAAGCGCATGATCTTCTAACGCAACAACCGAAGCTTTTACCGCATTTAAAGCGGTGCCGCCATTCTCCAACACTGCGTATCCTGCGGTTAAAGCATCTGAAAGCCCGGCCCGATAGGCCTCTTCCAATTCAGGAGTCATGTCTTCTTTAACAATAGTGCCCGCTCCACCATGAATGGCTAATGAAATTTTTTGCATGAATAATTTTTTTTAGCAAAATTAGGAGTTCCCCCATTTCGCCCAACATTAAATACTAATGAGTTTAAATAAATATTTTCCACGGTGAAAAAAAATTGGACTCTTTTTCAATTCCGTTTAAAAAATAAATTCAAACCTTAAAATATTAACTTCGAAAAAATAAATAAAAAATTGGCCGGGCTAACTGCAATGCGGGTAAAAGTCTTTTTATTCCTGTTTCAAATTTTTAAAATAGAATAACTGCAGTTGCTTCACATTTAATTTTTTATAAAACACCCACAGGGTCAACATTCTTTCTGCCACAAATCCGAGAATTCTCCTTTGATATCCTACATAATTTTCCAAACGGACCCGGGATTCAAATTCAAAAAGTACCTCAAACCACCAGTGCATAAATTCCTGATAATGGGTGTGTTTCATCACAAACATGTTGTTTCCGTAAAGTTCATTCCCTTCTAAAATTTGCTTCCAACAAGAAACCATTTCAGGATAATTTTCTTTCAGGATCTCCTCAACAAGAATTAAATCCTGAATGTTATGATACTTCTCATAATGCTTTTTTACTGAATAGTTATACCTTCTAGGTACGGGCAGAATGGCATCAAATTCCACCAGAATTGAATTAACTTGTTCGGAGGTCAATATCTTCGAACTCCATTTTAAAACTCTATTCGTATAGATTAAAGGATTAGGCCCAATTTGAGTTTTAAAAGGATGAGTGAGGAAGTACTTTAACCGCAGATACCACGGTTCTGGATGCTGGGTAAAAAATCTTCTATAATGACAAATACCAGTGAATTCGTGATTGGTGTTTTTCCACACCCAGTAAATCCCCGTCAACTCACTGTAAAACTCGTTTTTATCGGATATGTTTATTCCGGAGTCATCTTTTAGATAGGTCAGATTTGCTTTTTCCGGAAAAGCACCACAAAACAAAGGTTCATACATCTCTTCTACGGGAAGAATTGTTCCCTTTTTATAGTATATGATGAATATTTTTCCGGTGGTTGCCTTTACTTGTAGTGAGTTATTTTCCAAAATATTATTTTGTTTTTTTTATAGAAAGAATCAATCGTTCCGCATGTTCAGAATCAAAATTGTACAACCTGAGTAAATTTTCCCATTTATTATTGGGAAATAAAATACGACTCAGAAAGCCCTGCTTCTCCACATATTTTTTTTTCAGAAACGGATATCCAGCCTGAAGTAACTCTTCGGGATTCTTGAAAGTTTTATTGGCTTTAGGCTTTGCTTTGTTGGAATTGCAAACATCTATCTGCTCACACCCAAAAGCAGCCCCAAGCATTATTCCATTTTTTTTAAAATATTGAGAAACACCTATTTCCCATTCGTTTATCACTTTCCGTCTTAAGGTTTTTATTTTTTTTTCATCATAAAAATCTTGTATCCGTATTTGTGTTAGATACTGCTCTAAGAGGAAAAATGCTGGTTTTTCCCAAACTAAAAAATGACTCTGCAAATGTTGATTTTCTTCATGAGTTGAAAACCATGGTCGTTCGTAGGAATCGATTGCTCCCCAAAATGGAGTACCCAATCTTTCACCCTTATTAAACAAAGCAGACAACGATTGGACCAGTAGATTTGAGTCATTGGCGAGTGCGAGTCGATCCAAACTGCCCCAGTCTAATTCTTGAGCTACTTTATAGAACATTCCAAAGTCATACCCTTCATTTTGTACCATTTTCACAGAAACAGATGAAGGGAGGTTTCCCAAATTAAATTCCCGTTGATTGGTCACTAAGATAATTTCAGAAAAATAGGATCCAAGTTCCTTAATATACGCTTCTTCAGGGTAAGGAAGTTGGGCAGCATGGCTGTAGTGAACAAAAACACATACACTTTTCATGGGCGGGCTAAATTAAATCTGATCTCTTCCTTTTATCAATTTGAAAAAATAATATTTCAAAGGATTTGTGTATTTCAATTGCTTCCAGGGCCTGCTTCCATGCGGCTGATGTAAGACAGAAGTATCTATTAAAACAAAATTTTTGAAACCCAGTTCTATCGCTTTTGCAGAAATAAAAGTATCGTACCAATCTTTAGATGAATCCAAATTCAAAAAAGAAAATGCTTTCAGAAAATCCATGCTCATCAGCGTACAGCAAAAACTCAAACTTCTCTTTGTTTCAATGAAAGAATCTTTTTTATCCTTAAACTTCAAATAGGGAAAATTGATTGCTCCTGATTCATCAACTGTAATGGCTCCTACAAGTCCGGATGATACGTGTTCAGTTGTGAAATTTAATATCTTTTGGAAAGTGTCTAGCTTAACGGTAACATCTGATTCTACGACGATTAATGGAAGATTTGCTTCTATAGCTTTTGCCTGTGCATCCTGCAAAACTATTTTATAATTGGGCGAAGGATTGGAGGTTATGTCTTCAAGATGAATTAATTCAAAACGATATTTTGGAATTGATTCCTCTAATATTTTTTTTGTTTCCGGAGTACTAAAATCATTGTAAACAATATGCCTCACTTTGCAATCCGATTCATGAATTGCTTTAATGGTGGACAATGTACGTTCAATAGAATCCTTAACAGGTGTAATTATAATTGCCTCGTTCATGAAATTTTGCTAAGAGACAAATTTAAGTTTTAGTCTTCATTCTGAGTAAAACGGACACCCCTTGTTATCCATTTTTTTCCACTCCCCTTTTTTTATTCGCAAGGGTAATGTAATACACAGGAATTCCGGCCAGAACAATTCCTAATCCCCACAGTGTATAAAACGGTTTAAAGATTACAAGGAAAATGCAAAATGCTACTCCCATGATAATGTATAATGCCGGCAGTACAGGATATGCAAATGCTTTATAGGGCCTTTCAATATCAGGCCTGGTTTTTCTCAAAACAAAAATTCCGATGATGGTAATCACATAAAATATAACCACAACAAACGCGATCATATCGAGCAAATCATTGTAACCTCCGCTAAGGCAAAGTAACGAAGCAACCACAGCCTGCGCCCATAGTGCCCAACCGGGCACCGCATTTTTATTAAGCTTCGCAGCCTTCTTAAAGAAAAGTCCATCCTGCGCCATGGTATAGTAAACTCTTGCGCCAGCCAGTATCAATCCATTGTTGCAACCAAATGTGGAGATCATAATCATTATTGCAATTATTATAGCACCTGCTGTTCCGAAGATTGCGTTGGACGCAGCTACAGCAACTCGGTCTCCTCCGGGAAAAGCAATTTCGCTAAGTGGCAACGCATTTAAATACATAAGGTTAGTGGTAAGATAAATGGTGGACACAATCAATGTACCCAAGAAGAGACTTAAACCAATATTTCTCTTTGGATTTTTTATTTCACCGGCAATAAATGTTACATTATTCCATGCATCACTGCTAAACAGCGAACCCACCATGGACGCGGCTATGGCTCCTATTAACACAGTACCCGTAATAGGAAACCAATCTCCACCTTTTACAAAATTACCGCCCGATTTTTCTAACTGCATTGCCTGTAATCCTGTCTGCCAATTCTCCGCCCAGAAGCTATGTTTAACGAGCAAAAATCCAAGGACTATTAATCCGAATAATGATAAAAGTTTTATGGTTGTAAAAGTTGTCTGAATTATTTTACCTCCCTGTATTCCTTTGGTATTGGTATAGGTAAGAAAAACAATTAAGGCTATCGCCAAAACCTGGGCAGCCGAAATGTGAAAATTTCCAATGGTGAGAAGGAATACATTTTCACCAACTTCAGGAATAAGATAAGCCGTAAACCGGCTGAAAGCAACGCCCACCGCAGCGATCGTGGCTGTTTGAATTACAGTAAAAGAACTCCATCCATATAAAAAGCCTGCTAAAGGATTAAATGCCTCTTTTAAAAAAACATACTGGCCTCCCGCTTTAGGAAACATGCCACTCATTTCACCATAACTTACTGCCGCCATCACGGTCATTAAACCTGTGATAGCCCATACCACTATCAGCCAGCCTGCACTGCCCACATTCCTTACAATGTCTGTACTTACAATAAAAATTCCGGATCCGATCATGGAGCCAGCTACAATCATTGTAGCATCAAAAAGCCTAAGACTAGGTTTAAATTCAGTTGAGGTTTCGGTCATAAAAAAATCCCGTTTAGTTGGAAACGGGATTGAAGATAAATATTTATTTGAAAAAAATTAATGAATTATTTCTTATCGGCAGATTGCAAATCATTTAAACCTTTGATAACATCAGGTGTAATATTTAATGTAGAATCTTTATAAAACATGAAGCCGGGTTCATAAGAAAAGATGTAGGAGTACCGTCCATCTTTATTATACACTTTTAAAAAGTTCTGGATCTTGTAAAGTATATCTTCTTTCATTTTCGAATTGTCGTTGTATAATTCGTTGTCAATATTTTGTTTGCGCACCTGCAGGTCTTGCTGCATTTTATTAATTTCCTGCATGGCGCTTTCCTGTTGTTGTGGGTTCATGCCCGCAGCTTTTTGCTGCAATTCAACAGCCCTGCTTTGAAACTTTTTTTGCATAACCGTAATTTCGTCATTGGCTTTAGCCTGTCTTCTTTCAAAGTCTGCTTTCAATGTTTTGTAATAGGAATAATTATTTTGTAAGGAATCCAAATCTATGTAGGCGACTTTTGACTTCTCAGAAACCATTTCTGTTGCAGCAGATACTTTTTTATCAGGAGAATTTATTTTTTGGCTCGCAAAATGTAGATAATATAAATAAGCGACAAGCGCCAGCAAAAAAATGTTAAAGCCGAGAGAGATGTTTTTCATTCAAAAAAATTTAGCCGGCAAGTTAAAAAAAAACGAATAGTTCGCTGATTAAAGAATTTTGATTTAGGAAACACTTAACAGGAAAACAAAATATTTGAGAGAAGCCCATAAAAAGGATACTAAACCAGGTCCAAAAAAAAATCCTGAAATATTTGTAACCTTTCAATATGAACCTCACTCAATAGAATCGGATGACGTAAAAATCCACCATTAATCTTTCATCATCGTCAGGTATATGCCTGATGAAAAAACAAAAAACAAAAAATGAAAAAAGCAATCAAAGTTTTCGGGACCGCATCACTATTAGTATGTACGTCTTTTTTAATGAACAGTTGTAATTCTCAAAGTGGAGATGCAGCAACTGAAACAACAGTAACTGCACCTGCCAAGGATTCCATGCCTATGGCCGCAGAGCCTGCTACTGCAAAACTAACTGACCCTGAAATAGCATCGATAGCTGTTACTGCAAACCAGGTAGATATTGACTATGCGAACATTGCAAAAACTAAAGCAAAGAATCCGGAAGTATTAAAATTTGCCAGCACTATGGCTAAAGACCACCAGGCTGTTATTGATAAGGCAGTAGCTCTTGTTACTAAATTGGGTGTTACTCCTCAGGATAATGCTACCTCACAGTCGTTAATGTCCGGTGCAGCAGATACTAAAACAATGCTGAATTCTAAGTCAGGTGCTGACTTTGACAAGGCTTATGTTGACAATGAAGTGGCTTATCATAAAGCAGCCATTGATATAGTTGAAAACACCTTGATACCTAATTCTTCCAATGCGGAATTAAAAAGTTTGTTAGAGTCTGCATTGCCACTTTTCAAAGAGCATTTAGCCCATGCTGAAATGGTTCAAAAAAGTTTAAAATGAAAAACACGGTAAGAACATTGCGAATATCCATGGGTTTGGTATTCGCAATGTTTTTCTTTAGCAAATGCACCTCTGTCGGAGATCAAGAGGTTCAAAATAAACCTTTGCATAATACTGATACGGTAACCATAAAGCAAATGCAATTTAAACCCGCAGAACTTGCAGTAAAAACCGGTGATACAATTATTTGGGTTAACAATGACCTGGTGGATCATAACGTGAAGGAAGAAAAAAATAATTTATTTTACTCGGATACGCTTAAGGTGGGCAATTCCTGGAAGTGGGTAGTAACGGGAGATGCAGACTATATTTGCACTATTCACCCAAGCATGAAAGGTAAAATAATTGTCGCTAAATAAGCTCACTACTGCAAATAATTAAAACCTATTAAAGTGCTTCTTAAATCTAACAAATTGGAAACATCTAACGAACAATATACTGACATGGAGATAATCCATAAGGTAATAAACGGTGAAATGAAGTTGTTTGAAATATTAATAAGAAGATACAATTCCTTCCTTTATAAGATAGGAAGGGCGTATCATTTTAACCATCAGGATACAGAAGATTTGATGCAGGAGACGTACATAAGTGCTTATAAAAATCTTACTCAATTCCAAAATCGTTCTTCTTTTAAAACCTGGTTTACACGGATTATGCTAAATTATTGTTACCAAAAGAAACACAAATTGAGTTTCATAAATGAACTGACGACGGATGATTTTAAAAATACAAACTCAACAGCGATGCCCAGGCCAATCTTCAGCGACGAGAAAAATACAACCAATAAAGAACTAGGTCAAATTATTGGGAATGCTATTCATTGTATGCCGGAAAGTTACCGGATGGTATTTGCACTTCGTGAATTGAATGGATTAAGTATTGCTGAAACTTCTGAGTGCCTGGATATTTCAGAGAGCAATGTGAAGGTGAGATTAAACCGTGCCAAATCAATGCTGCGGACAGAAATAGAAAAAATTTATTCCAAAGAAGATATTTTCGAATTTAATCTTGTGTACTGTGATTCAATGGTTGAAAAAGTGATGACAGAAATAAAAAGGTATGAGGAAAGTTGTTTATCAAAACATGCAACAAAAGAAGATTAATGCCAGAAGAAAAAATTTGTTACACTGAAAACACGAATGGCCAATCTGTTTTAGATGATGACGATGATCATTTATTATTTGCAAAAACAACGCCTCTACGCCGCGATGCTTTTTTATTAAATGACAATGAAAAAATAGAAAAGATTGCCAGCCATTTTAAAAGCATCATGAATATTTTAGGACTTGATCTAAATGATGATAGTCTGAAAGGAACTCCGAAAAGGGTTGCGAAAATGTATGTAAAGGAAGCCTTCAGCGGATTGAATCCAATGAACAAACCAGCGGTTACTTTATTCGAAAATAAATACCAGTATAAAGGAATGCTGGTTGAAAAAAATATTACTTTATACTCTTATTGCGAACATCATTTTGTGCCCATCATAGGTAAAGTTCATGTGGCATATTTCCCCAAGGGAAAAGTAATTGGGTTATCAAAAATAAACAGGTTGGTAAATTATTATGCAAAAAGGCCACAGGTACAGGAACGGCTTACCATTCAAATAGCTGAAGGATTTAAAGAGATTTTACAAACAGATGATATTGCAATTATGATAGAAGCGGAGCATCTTTGCGTAGCCTCCAGGGGAATAAAAGATACCGGTAGCAGCACTATTACCAATTATTTTTCGGGTAAATTTTTAGGGGAAGTTTACAGGAATGAATTCATGTCTTTGGTGAAATCGTAATTTAAAAAAGAAGATCGCAAATAATGCTTTAGCATCATAAAATATTATCCTCTGCTGCCTGCATACAATTCATATTCCATCAGACGACAATCAATTTTACCATTATAAAATTCAATTTTTCTTTTGGCCTTCAATCCAATTTTTTTGGCAAGATTAAAATTGCCTGTAAAAATATAACCAGTGTAACCTTTACACTTTTTCTTCATGAAATCTCCCATGCGGGAATACGTTTCTTCCAGTTCAATTTCGTCGCCCAATCTTTCTCCATATTCAGGATTAAAAAACACCACGCCATTTTCATCTTCCGGAATATTTGTATCACCAAAGTCGCAAACTTCAAACTCAATCAGATCAGCAACACCAGCCGCGCCTGCATTAATTTTTGAAATATTAATAGCATCTTCACTTATGTCCGAGGCTATAATTTTCAGCCCTTCCACTTCTATGATTTGGTCTTTCAAAAACTGTTTTTTTTCTTCAAAAAAATCATTATCAAAACCTAAAATATGTTTGAACCCATAATTATCACGATACAAGCCTGGCCTTCGATTGGTCGCTAACATCACTGCTTCTATTGCAAGAGTAGAGGAGCCACACATAGGGTTGACGAAAGGTGATTTTCTATCCCACTTCGTAGCAAGTAAAGTTGCAGCCGCTAAGGATTCTAACATAGGAGCTTTGCCCGGTATTTTTCGGTAACCATGTTTAGATAATGTCTCGCCGGAGGTATCAATAAATATCTCAGCTTCGTCATTTTTCCAAAAGAGATGAATCACAGTTTTATCCAGAGACGACCCTGAATCGGGGCGCGAATTTACTTTATCTCTAAACCGGTCAACGATGGCGTCTTTTACTTTTACGTTCGCAAATAAATTATTGTTTACAGTAGGATTGTTCACATTGCTTGTGATAGAAAAATAGCCTTCTTTGTCGATTATATTTTCCCATTGAATTTCCGAAACGGCTTTGTATAATTCATCGGGATTGTTACATGCAAAAGCTTTTAAAGAATACAAAACCTGACTTGCGCAACGTAGATTTAAATTAAGATTTATACAATCATTTAAGGTACCATTTAGACGGGCACCTGTTGCAAAAAAATCAAGTGCTTTGAAGCCAGACTCGATGATATCGTTTTGTAAATACGGCGAAAGCCTCTTGCTACATGTTATGATGATGCGACTTGGTTTATTGAAAGAATGCATATCTGCAAACTTAATGCATAAGTCAAAAGGAATGCTTCAAACCTATGAATTTAATCCTGCCAAACGTAGTCTTAAAAATGCCTGGTGAGTGTTTCTTAATATTGAGTGATTGAAAGATGATTTTTTATGAAGCGGAATAATTTTGGCGTCTTCGGTTGTAATATTTAATTGATTCATTAAATTTTCAATTACGTTTTCGTTAGCAATTTTAGCAATAGAACATGCCTTAAAAAAATCATGATGCATCGCAAAGCTATCCATGAATTGAAGCCCATCATTTACTTCAGGGAAAGAAGTAAACTTTTTTACAAAGTAAAAAGTTTGGTTGTTAATCTCTCTTGTGTAGGCAGTGTAAATATTTTCCATAATTCCGTTTTTTAAAAAATTAGCAGAGGCGGCATTTTCAATTTTTTTAAAATGTTTTCTTTAAACATAATAAAATTTGATGCCACATATTTTATTTGCGGAATTCCATGGTACGAGATTGGCAGATTTTCAATGTTACCAACTATTTGGATAACATATAGGATATACGGAATTTATTATTGAACTGTGTTATTTGCTTTAAAAAACGCCCGTTGATGATTAAAATCCACACCGCGTGATTTTTCTTTGGAAAGGGAATTATAAAGGGATTATTTCTGAAGAGGTTGTTTTGTTCTTCGGGGTTTTTCAGAGGAGAATGAGATTCTAAAAATTGTAATAGAATGGTGTAAAAGTAAACTTCCTGTTTTGAAGGTGCAAGTTTTTAGATAAATTTATTTATTCACAATTAATGCCTCAGCCACGTGAGTAAGTTACCTGGATTTAAAAATAATTTTCTGGAAATAAACCTCTCCGGACTGTGTATCATACAATCGGACCAGGTAAACACCATCTGACATTTTTTTGGTTCTAATAATTCTAACAGGCTCGCCATTATTAACAACGGCTATTTCCATAACAACCTGATTTAGCATATTAGAAAGTGAAATCTGATATAGATGTTGATCAGTTTGGTTGAATTTTATATTAATCATTTCCTTTGCAGGATTAGGATATATTTTAATACCCTTACGTGATTCCTTCTTCAATAAAATCACCTTGCTGTAAACAAATGAATTATCCTTTTTTAATAATTTTAACCGGTAATAATTTTGATCAGCCGGATTATCATCTGTGAATGAGTATTGTGTCGGTGACTCATTAACCCTCGCATCCAGCCTGCCTATTTCAATAAAGTCTTTGTTTATTTTCCTTTCCACAATGATTTTCTTAGCGGTGAACGCATTACTAATACTCCAGTTTAAAAGTGCCTTATCACTTATCATTGAGCCATTAAATTCTAATTGCAAAATGGGCAATACCGGAAAACAATTGCCGGTTACATTTGAATAAAATATTCTCTCAATACATCCACTGTTTACCATTAGGTGACAAATATATATGCCGGTATCACTAAGAGAAATGCTAGGTATAAAAAAGTCGTAACCGCTTCCAATAAGGGTGCTATCTGTATCCTCGCGATTTGTTTTTTTATACCAGGTGTAGGTAGAATTAAAAACGGTATCAACGCTGAGCAATGCAGGATGATCGAAACAATTTAGGCTGACTTTAATTCCATTATTTGCCAAAGGCAGAATACTGGCATCGCCTAAAGTGGCGTTGCCACAAGCATCCAGCGCCCTCAATCTCACGAGAGAATAATTATGTCCATTATCAATATTAAAAACAGGATCTTGTTGTGGCCCTGCAATAATTGCTGGAACATTAGGTGAACTTCCAATAATTTCATAAGTAAAAGGGCCAACTCCATTTGATGCCACAGCACCCACGCTGAAACCATTCACATCACATTGGTAAGCAGAAGATCTGTTTAAGTTTGGATATTGATAAGGACTTACTACCACTGTGTCGTACCTATAAATGCTGCATGCATCATTTGCCTTATAACGCAAAATATAAGTGGCTGGTTCGAGGTCATTGTATTTATAAACTGACCCGGAAGTTGTATTCGGGACCATCGAGACAGATACACCATCTTTTTTAATAATGCGGACCGTTAAGGAACCCATGTTTGTAGTTACGTTAGCTTCTATATCGCCTGAACCATTTGCCCAAATGGAACCAGGGCATTTGGCGTTGACTTGCACGGAATGATTTAAGAATCCAATGACTGGAGATAGGGTAACAGTGTCGTTATTCCCGCAATTGTCCGCTGCTGTTATTGTATATTTTAGACCAGCAGCCACATCAGGAAAATTATCTAAACTAATGGGTGATGACAAATAATTGCCATCAATAAGCAAGCTATCTTTTGGATTGAAAATTTTTATTCTTACCGGAAAATTTCCGGTAATATTTATTTGAAATTTTGACGAACCATAATTACATGATTTGGACGCAGTGGCTGTGAGTGTTAGTTTAGTTGCCACTGTTGTAAAACATACCTGCATCGTGGTATCGTAACATGAATTTTTTATTTTAATGCAGTAAGATCCATAAGGTATGTTATCAAATTTACCTGTGAGGTTGCAGTCTAATGTATCGTTCGCATTATTCAACAAACAATATTCAGGATTAGTTAGATTTTGTTGTCCGCTAACCTGTGCACTAAATTTGGTACATGTTTTATTGCTTACAGTTACCGTAGCATTTATGGATGGAATTGGCGGAGAAGCAACAAAGCAGGTAATCATCGTCGTATCAGGACAAGAGTTCTTTGATTTGATACAATAAGAACCATAGGGCAAATCATTAAAAATACCCGAACTGTCACAAGCCAATAAAGAATCTGCCTCGTTATATAAACAGTAGGAAGCATTTATTAGATTTCCTGTGTTTGCTTTTGCAGTAAACGTGGAGCAGGTTTTATTTGAAATGGCTACCACCACATCATTGACAATGGTTGGTGGCCCTACACTTATACATCTTGTGATTGTGGTATCGACACAGGCATCGTGCACGGTGACGCAATAACTACCTAAAGGAATACTGTCAAAAACTCCAGTATTGTTGCAGGAAAGTTGCACATGGTTGGTATCATACAAACAATAGGTTGGCAAAGTAAGACTGTCGCCACCGACTACAAATCCAAAGTTGACACAGGTTATATAAGAAGGAATAATTACCGGGTGTACAATTGGTTTAGGCCTTCTTACCGAGAAGCAGCGCGTAATTGTTGTATCTCTGCAAGCATCCTTTGTTGTGATACAATAATCCCCGTACGATAAGCCTGTAAATTCTCCGGTTGCGTTACAGGATTGTAACAAATTGCCATTATCGTATAAACAATAAGTCGGATTAGTAAGACCTACTTGCCCGGCAATTGAAGCGTCAAATGTGTTACAATTTTTATTGGATATTTTAACCAAATCGTCAACTGAAATAGTGGGTGGAACTACTGTGAAGCACCTTACAATAATAGTATCCGTACAAGCATCATGAGATTTAATGCAGTAATTACCATAATTTATTCCCGTGAAAATGCCGGATGCGTTACACGAAATTAAAATATCGTTCTTATCATATAAACAAAACGTAGGTCCGAAAAAATTTACAATCCCAGCCAGTGAGGCAGTAAAAGTGCTGCAAGTTTTATTAGTGATGGTAACCTGTGCATTTAATGCGGGCTTTAAAAACAGTGATGTGGTAACTTTTTTAATATTACCGCATCTATCCTTTGCAAAAATATCTATAGAATTTATTCCCGAAACACCTATCCGAAATTGGGCATCATTAGACCAGACAGTGTCTCCAATAGAAGTTACCACGCCATAAGTGAAGCCAGGGAGCGCATCTACTGTGCTGATATTTCCCCTGCTATCAATAACCTTTAAAAACCCAGAAGCAGAATCGCATGAAAACTTAATAAAAGAATAAGAGTCTATTCTCCAGGTGTAGTTATTGATTGTAACGGTTCTAGTTTGAATTCCACCGCAGGAATCCGTCAACTGAATACTGTAATCGCCAGCCGACAAATTATCAAAAACACCAGTGATATTTGACGTACCTACTCCCATAGGAGATGGAGCCACAATAGAATAAGTAAATGGAGACCTACCGTTTTGGAGCCCGTTCACAGTAATACTTGCATTACTACCATTATCGCAACTTACATCAACACTGTTTAAGATAAACCTTGGGTCTTCGTATGTCCCGGGAACAACAATCCCTGTTTTAGTGAGAGTACAATTTGAAACTATATCATTAATTACAACAGTATATTCTCCGGCAGATAATCCTGTAATAGAATCTGTGGTCGTGTAGTTGCTATTTACAGGTCCTATCGTTTTGTATTTATACGAACCCGAACCTCCTGTAACCACGACCTTGATAGATCCTGTGGCTGCGCAACGGGACTCGTTTTTAGAGAATGTGGCGTGCAACAAAGTGCAATCCTGGGCACTTGCGGAATAGGCCCCAAAAAATAAAAAAAATAATATTTGAAAACTTAGGTAAAGTTTCTTCATAGGTGGCTATTTTAATTCTACAGGAAATAGAAATAAATATAAAACCCTTGTTTACAGATAACGTAGAAAAATAAATATTATTGGAAGCTCGGGAAATGGGTGAAGACGAGCAATACATCTCAAAAATTTTCGTTACGTGTAAAGGATTAAAAGGGAATTATTAATCGCTGGCGAAAGTTCTGGTTCTGAATAAAAAATAATTAAAATAAAATGTCTCTATTTCCCATTTTTTTTTGTCAAAAAATTTGGACGGGATTCATTTTACGAGTATGTTTGCGGACTGTGAAGGCATAAAAGAAATAATGCTTTCCCCAACCTACAAAAAGCCGCTTACCGGACTATTTATTTAGTCTGAATCCATACCCAAAAGAATTTCCAGAATAAAATTCCTTAGTTATTTTACTGTAACAATACAGTTCTATAAATATTTTTTTATGGTTAAATTCTTTCAATTTATTTTACTGTTTGCCGGACTCTCTCTGGCATCATGTAACAGTACAAAGAATATTGTTTATTTTGACCAGGTAAAGGACAC
>JBDSHT010000037.1:0-6589 GCA_039918315.1 Ginsengibacter sp.
GCGCAAACTGAAACATTGCTTCCGGGTATCGTTTGGCTATTTCAACAAAGTCATGGGGAAGCGAAATATTAAGAGGTTCTCCTTCACTGCGAATTACTCTTGAATACCCAATTGCTGAATGCATTAGAATAATCATTTTAAGATCGATGTATTTTTCAATAATGGGATAGTAAAGTGGATCATTAATTTTAACCTGGGTATACAACTCACCAATACCTACCATACCTGCATCTACACAGCGTTGTATTTCATCGAGTGATTCTTTTTTGTAGGTTGGATTCAAAACCGGCATTCCTATAAATCGGTCCGGATGTTGTTTTACACAACGCAAAATCAAATCGTTACAATTTCTAAATTCAGATGGAGTTCCCTTAGTAAAACTTTCAATATTCCTTGAAATCATCAACTTTTCGATACCCAACCTGTCGGCAAAATCTAATTGTGTTTTAGGGCTGTCACTGGTAAAATAAACATGCGCATGGGTATCTATTTTCCGAAATTTCATTACTTCCTTCATGAGACCTTCCGGCTGATTTTCACTTTTAAGAATAGAGGTAGTCTGTTCTTTAGAAGAGTAAGCCATTAGATTCTTTCCTAAAAGAATTGCTGCCGCAGAGGCGGATGTGTTTGAAATAAATCTTCTTCGATTTAAATATTTTGACATAATAATAGAACTGTTTTAATTGGAATTATTTCCATTATTTCAAAGACTTATTTATATTCTATTAAAGGCAAACCAATTTTTTTGGCCATTCTTTCTACCCCTCCAAATATTACGGTTTCAATATCCGATGCCCAGGTACTTGGTAGTCCGTAAAGCAATTGGGTTGATAACCCTCCTTCGTAGGCGATAGATGATTTATTTACAGGATCGTAAAATGCATATCCATCAGATTTATCATTCGATTCTCTTAAAATAGTAACAGAAGGAATGTAAGCCATCACATCATTAGAGTAGCCCAGGACAAAGGTTTTAGGACCAAACATTTTTTTAATTTCAATGGCATAATGAACTACCACTTCACCTCCTAAAGCAACAATTGGCTGGTCACCAAGTTTCCAAACTAAAATTGGATAAGGGTATGACCTCATTAATTTTTCTCCTTTCTTCATTTTATTTAAAATAAAATTAGCCGAGCGTTGTTTGTAACCCTCTGAGTCTTTACTCATTTTCATTAAATCTTCCTTTGACGGTGGATTATTTAATGGCAATTGAACTTCTGTATAGGCCATCATTAAATTGGGAGATAACTTCCGCATAGTATTCGTCAAGACACTTTCTACAGCATAGGCCAATTCCTTTCCATACTGTTTTGCCAAAGGAATGGTTCTTCGGGGCAATGGATTTTGATCTGCACCTGCACCCTGGAAAAATAAAGCAGTTGTGCCGGGATACATTTTTTCTAATTCGATCTGGGCAAAACCTGCATAATCACCCGACCATTCATAGCCATTTAATACTGTGTTGTGGCAAGCATATCCAAAGGCAACTGCAATAATTTTTCCTGATTTATTAGCTACTTTTATAACAGGAACTGCATAATCATTTGGACCTTTTAATTCCAACTGAAATAAAAGAGAAGGTTCATTATTATTTCTCCTATTTACTTGAAATCTTGCTGATCCATTTTCTGAAAACACATCCACAGATTCCAATGATTTAAATGCCGCACCTGCCAGGGCCACTATTTTCTTTTCTATCTCCTCCGTATATTTTTTTACTTTTTTAGTTTCAACAGCATCGAGGGGATAAATATTTGTAAGCGAATTTTCAATTACAGGACCTGAGTGGGTATGTGAGCAGTTGATAATAATTTGTTCGCGCGATAAATTGTTATTTATTTTTAATTGGTCACGAATACGGTCTGATAAATCTTTTGGAATTGCGCAAAGGTCTGTTGTTATTAAGATACAGCGCTTACCGCCAGCATCTTCAAGCGCGAGTGCCTTGGCCCATAGATCATGCATTTTTCCTTCTGAAGCATGATCGCGGTTTCCGTATCCGGCCATCCACATTGACTCTCCTGGAGTAATTACAACACGCGCTACACCTGCCTTCCATTCATTGCCTGAATTAAAACCTAAAGCATTTGCTCCCATACTAATTTGCAGGAAACAAAGAATGGTCAGGGCTGTAAAACATTTTTGCATTTTTTTAAATTTTAATTTTCAGATTGTGTTGTTTATTTATGAAAATATATTCTTACTACTTTTATCTACCGAAATTCCAAATCCCTTATTCCTTTTTTTTATTTTTATTTTGTTCAACTTTTTCTGAGCCTTATTTTCCAACTCAGAATTTTATTACAAATTAATATGACCCACGCCTACCGGTATTGAAAGAGGTACATCCACCTGTTTGGCCAATTTCAAAATTTCGTTTATAATCATTGGTTCTATATTAATGGCCCATGGCGATCCGGAAAAAGGAGTACTTGTGCCTTCGTATCCGCCTTCATTAAGAATTAATGGAGTAGAAATATAGGCCATCACATTATTGGAATAACCAAAAACAAATGTTTTCTGTCCAAATAGTTGTTTCAGTTTAAATGCATATTCCACCACAGGTTCGCCACCCATAGTTATTACGTTCTGGTTGCCTATTTTCCACACCTGCACGGGGTACGGATAAGTAGTGGGAAAAGATTCGCCCCTGTTGAGTTTTTCCAAATTTGCTTTTGCCTTTGCAACTGTATAGGAAGGGGTTGTTAAAGAATCTGAAATTAATTTTTGAAGTTCTTCTTTTGTGGCTGCAGGTTTTGCCGGCTCTAGGTTTACCTCGGCATAAGACGTTGCCAAATTTGGGTTCAATTCTCTCATCTCTTCGTTCATTACTCTTTCTACGGCTGCAGCTAAGGATTTACCATGTTGTTTTGCCGCAGCATCAGTGCCTCTTGGATTTCCAACCAGGTTGCCTCCGGCCCCCTGCATAAAGAAAGAGGTAGCATCGGGATACAAGTTTTTTAATTCTGTTTCTGCAAAGGCAACATAATCGCCAGATAATTTATAATCTCTTAAAATAGATGCATGACACGCGTAACTAAATAATATGGCCAGCGGCTGTCCACTTTCTTTCAATATTTTCAAAACCGGAACATCATAAACATTGGGTCCATTAAAGTGAGATTGCAAATGCAATTTATACTCTATATTATTACGCCTGTTTACCTGAAAACGGGTGACACCATTTCCGGCATATATTTTTACAGGTTGTAAAGTATTTAAAGCCACACCTACTATTTCCACTACATGATTTGCTAATTGTTCTGTATATTCTTTTGCTCTTTTTCCTAAAACTGAAGTAGAATCCGAACGAGGCGAAAACAACGCCGGGCCACTATGTGTATGTGAAACATTTAATACAATTTGTGCTCTTGATAAGTGATATTTTTCCTGTAAACGATCTCTCAATTGATCGGAAAATTCCTGACGTATTCCCGCTAAATCAAAAGTCACGAATACTGCCTGATTTCCCTTCGCATCTTCAAGTGCCAATGCCCTTACATACAATTCAGTTAAATTCCCTTCAGACGGCTTTTTTCTAAAAGCAAACCCTCCCATCAACATGGGCTTATCAGGAGTAACCAGTGCAGTCGCCACGCCTGCTTTCCAACCTCCATCACTATTTTTTGAGGCCATTACTTTTTTAAAAGTCAAAAGAGAAAAAGAGAAAATAATTAGAGTTGTGATTATCTGTTTCATACGTTTGTTGCTTGTTTTATTTTTTCTGCATTAGCATGAATTTTTTCGATGGCTGAAACAATTCCATCCATCTCTGACTTTCCGGCAAGAAGCATATTTTGGAAAAACCAAACTGCTTCTTCATCACATAACCTGTCGTTTTCGGGGCATTGATTTTCTTGCAAATAATTATTATAATTCAGCCTCTTTTTAGAATAGCTTCTTACAAAATTTTTTGATTTAAATGCATCGTTTAAGTACGGCATTTTATTCAATGGCGAATATCCGGAAATGCAGGTTACCCCTTCCGCATTAAGGGCCTTGATAAAATCTTTTCTGGACAAATCCTTAAAGGCTTCTTTCTTATATCGGAATGGATAAAGATGGTACACTGCCCTTGTAACATTGGGAGTTAGTTTAGCAGGAATAATTCCTGGTATATCTTTAAGTTTGGAATTTAAATAAGCAGCATTTTCACTCCTTGTAGAGGTTTGGCTGTCAAGGCGTTTTAATTGTGCCAGACCAATAGCAGCCTGGTATTCGGTAAGCCTCATTTTACTTCCTTTAATCGGAGTCCCCCCGTCAGGTCCTCCTATTACCGATCCATAGGGTGAACCTAAATTATGATACGAATAACACCTGTCGATAAAATTTTCGTCGTCGCTAAGAATGGCCCCGCCCTCGCCTATAGGAAGATTTTTTGAATTTTGAAAACTAAAACAACCGGCATGTCCGAATGTTCCTACTTTCTTATGATTTATTTCTGCAAAGTGAGCCTGGGCAGCATCTTCAATAACAACCAGATTATGTCGCTTTGCTATCTCTAATATCCGGATCATATCGCACGGCAAACCCGCCAGATGAACAGGCATAATAGCCCGGGTTCGAGGGGTAATTTTCTGTTCCAATTTAGATACATCTATTTGAAATGTTTCAGGATCTGTATCCACAAAAACAGGAATTGCACCCGTTGACAAAACGGCCTGTGCACAGGCAATAAAGGTGTAAGGCGGAATAATCACTTCATCGCCGGCACCGATATTAGATTGAATGAGGGATATGATTAAAGCATTGGTACCGTTTACTACAGAAAGACAGCGTTTGGATCCATTCGCTTTTGCCCACACACTCTCAAACTCTGTAACCACATTCTTACGGGACCATACGCCACTTCTCAATACTTCAAGCACCTGCTTTTCATCGTTCTCAATATCCCACATAGGCCACTTCGGCCAATCCCCCATTAACATCGGTTTGCCGCCTAAAATAGCAGGCGAACTTGCAGAACTCGTTGGGCTTGCAAAAAGTGAAGGAACCATACCGGTACCCACTGCCAAACCAATGCCAGCTATAGAATTTTGTTTTAAAAATTGCCGCCTGGAATATTGCCTGTTTCCCATTTTATTTTTATTTAGAATTAAAAATTATTTTTTATAAGAACTTGCTTCTATTCGTAATACCCTTTTTTTACTTATCGCTCAGATGTTCCATTTGTAACAAATCTTTTTCGGTAAGTATTCCTGATTTTTTATTCCTAAGTTTCTTGACTTCATCCGCACTTATTGACTTTGAAGCGCCTGGTACAAATGCATTATGTAAATATTCCACAATGAATCCAATGTCGCTATCTGAATAATTATTACCAAAATTTGGCATGGTGCCATTGAAATTGTAAACCTTCCCTTCAATATTCACAGGTCCCTCTAATCCATTCAAAATAATCATTGCTAATCTGGCAGGTGACCCTTGTAAATAAGCAGATCCCTTTAAAGGCGGTGCGATATGTTCCTGGCCCTCTCCTGTAATTCCATGACAGGTAGCACAAGTACTTTTATAAATTACGAACCCTGTTGACCTGGCATCTTGAAATGGTACCGGCTTTACATAAATTGAATTCATTTTACCCGATTTTATATTGGCCAAGGTAAAGTTTAAAATAGAGTCAATAAGGCTTCCGGGTTTTTCAGTTGCTATAGAATTTATTTTAGCCAGAAGTTCTTTTTCAAACCCAGCAGTACTGCTAACAACAGCTTCCTGATAAATAGGATTCCCTGAATAGGCAGATGAAATTTTTGCCAGCACCGGTAAGAAATTATCAGGCGAAACTTTTACCCAGGCGTTTAGTGAGAGCGCAAGATAAAGGTTGATGGTTGCCTCATTTTTATTTGATAAATTGTTTACCAATTCCAACATTGGATTGATATTGGATTGAGTATTAAAATTTCTTGATAATAATAACGCATGTGCTGTAAGCATCGGATTTCCTAAAGAAGCGACACTTTTTATAAAACCAAATGTGAGAGAATTTAATCCATCTAGTGTATGCAAAGCATGAATTGCAGAAATTGGATTACCTGCATCCATGGCCATTTTTTCTAATTCAGGAATCGCTGATTTCTCTTGTTTAAAAATTAGCATTTGCTGAGCCCTATCCCTTAACCAAACGTTTTTATTTTTCAAGAGTGACACCAGTTCCGAAGTGCCAGCTTTTGAAATATCAGGCATTTTTTCAAGTTCTTTGTCCTTATATTTCACCCTCAATATTCTTCCCTTAAATAATACGGTATCTAATTTTTTTCGGGCTATTCCCTCATTATAATATGGCGTTGAAAAAGCTCCATATTCCATAATGCCGCGATGCATGTCAACAACATATAATGCACCATCCGGGCCATTAAATAAATTTACAGGACGAAATCCCTCATCTGAAGAAGAGATAAATTCCTTATCATCCCATGCCTGTTTTGCAGTAGTTTTTATTTCGCTGAAATTAAGAATATCCCTTTTGATAAGATTAGCCTGTGGTTCACAAACAAAAACATTTTGTTGGTATTCCTCTGGGAATTGCGAACCCTGGTAAACTACTGGGCCGCATGCCGCGGTAAATTTTATCAATAGGCTATCCTTA
>JBDSHT010000038.1:0-3446 GCA_039918315.1 Ginsengibacter sp.
CACAATCAAAAAAAATAGCTGAGGCGTCTAAAATGCGTGCTGATAAGACTGAGAAAATTCCTGTTAAGAAATTAATACATGACGAACGTTCCCACAAAATTGCGGGTGCTTTTCTAATATTAATTTCGGTTCTTCTTTTTGTAGCCTTCACTTCTTATTTATTTACGTGGCAACAAGATCAATCAAAAGTGTTGCAAGGTGCTAAAATATTATTACCGAGTTATGATGGGGTAATGGCTAATTCTTTGGGAGTTGCCGGAGCCTATTTCTCGGATTTATTTTTTCGTTCCGGATTTGGAATCGCCTCTTATTTATTTTGCCTTTTCTTTTTTGTGGTAGGGGTAAACCTTATCGCTCCTAAAAAAATATTTTCCGTAAGCCGGAATGTTCGTTATGTAATCGCAGGACTTTTGGTCATCAGCGTTTGCGCTTCTTTTCTGATGCATACTCCTCATGCTGCAAAAGTTTCGGCTCAAAATCCTGAATTTTTTTGGGGTGGCAAAGTGGGGGATATGATCAATGAATGGTTGCAGCAAATAATTGGCTATGTGGGCACAGCAGCCCTGTTATTAGTGAGTTTGCTGAGTTATGTTATCTGGCGTTTCAACCCGACATTCAATGTGAAGCGACCAAAATTTGACCCTTCATCTATATTCCCTTCGAGAAATAATAATGCTGATAATTTTGAGGAAGATTTGGAAGGTGATGACAACACGACTTCCAACGCTGGTATTTTGCCACTTACTAAAAATCCATCTGAAGCGGCTGGCATCAATCATGGTTTTAACGTAGTTGAAAAAGATATAGAAGATGATTTTTCTGAAGAAGAAGAGGAAGATATACCGCAACCGAAAAGAACGGTTCAGTCAGGCGGATTAACCTTAGAAGTAAAGAATCCAGATGCATTGCACGATGACAATAAAGATCATACTCCAATAGTTCCTAAAACTAAAGTGCACCAAGATCCCTACGATCCAATTTTAGATCTCAGAAATTATAAATATCCGCAGGTCGATCTTTTAGAAACACACGGCAGTGAAAAGATTATCCAGGATCCATCAGAATTGGAGGCGAACAAAAATCAAATCATAAATACCTTAAAGAATTATGATATTGAGATACAAAAGATTTTTGCTACAGTAGGCCCAACAGTTACTTTGTATGAAATTATTCCGGCTCCAGGCGTTCGTATTTCACGGATCAAAAATCTTGAGGATGATATCGCGCTAAGCCTGTCTGCATTGGGTATCAGGATTATTGCTCCTATTCCGGGTAAAGGAACCATTGGAATAGAAGTGCCTAATTTAAAGAAGTCGGTGGTGAGTATGAAGACTTTGTTGAATTCTGAAAAATTTCAGAATAATACTTTTTCATTGCCCATTGCCATTGGCAAAAAAATCGATAACGAAAACTTTATTGTTGATTTGGCTACCATGCCGCATTTGTTGATGGCGGGTGCAACAGGGCAGGGAAAGTCTGTTGGTTTAAATGCGATATTGGTTTCACTTCTTTACAAAAAACATCCTTCACAATTGAAGTTGGTTTTGATTGATCCCAAGAAAGTGGAATTGAGTATTTACAAGAGTATTGAGAAACATTTTTTAGCCAAATTACCGGGTGAAGAAGACGCAATTATTACCGATACCAAGAAAGTAATTCATACGTTGAATGCTCTTTGTATAGAGATGGACAACCGGTATGATTTGTTGAAAGAAGCCGGTACCAGGAATATCAAAGAGTACAATCAAAAGTTCGCAGCACGAAAATTAAATCCTGAAAAAGGACATCAATATTTGCCATTTATTGTTTTAGTAATTGACGAGTTTGCCGATCTTATCATGACCGCAGGTAAGGAAGTAGAGATGCCAATCGCCCGCCTGGCACAGCTTGCAAGAGCTGTGGGCATACATTTAATCATTGCTACGCAAAGACCATCGGTGAATATTATAACAGGTACTATTAAAGCAAACTTCCCGGCGCGTATCGCATTTAAAGTGAGTAGTAAAATCGATAGTCGTACTATTTTGGATATCGGTGGAGCAGAACAATTGATAGGAAAAGGGGATATGCTAATCAGTTACAATGGCGAACTTACCAGGTTGCAGTGTGCTTTTGTTGATACTCCTGAAGTCGATAAAATCACTGACTTTATCGGCGACCAACAAGGATATACTGACGCGTTTTTGTTACCGGAATATGTAGATGAAAAAGAATTTGAAAATAAATCTTTTGATGCAGCAGATCGTGATCCACTTTTTGAAGATGCAGCAAAATTAATAGTAACCAGTCAAAGCGGAAGCACTTCTCTTTTACAAAGAAGAATGAAATTAGGATATAATCGTGCGGGCCGTTTAATGGATCAGTTAGAAGCCGCGGGCATTGTAGGCCCTAATCAGGGAAGTAAAGTTCGTGACGTATTAGTTAAGACTGACGCGGAATTGCAACAATATTTAGTATAGGTTTCTGAATTTGCAGGACATAAAAAAACAGTAAACGAATTTCATTTACTGTTTTGTTTAGTTTCCGGTGGGGTTAATTATTTATTTATCTGCTCTTCTATATCATCCATCCTGATTCCGGAATGGCTTTCATCATAAACCGATTTTCCGTTTTTAATAACAAGAACCTGCGGTGATTGATGAGGCACATGAAATACGGATGCAATCTTATTTGAAATGTTTCTATGACTCAAAAGATCCAGGTAATAGAAATCAATTCCTTCCGGCTTATCACTTTTGTCAAGACGATTTTTAGCCATGCTACTGATAGAGCAACGGGTGCTATGTTTGAAAATTACTTTAGGGCTTTCTGAAGAATTGGAGATTATTTCATCCAATTGTTCTTCTGTTTGTAAGGGAATCCAATTCACGATGGTGTAAGAAATATTTTTTTAATGAATAATATTGTCTGTCATAGGGCAACCTGTTTTGCCTCTCCGGCTGCTGCTGCAAGAGCTAAAGGTAAAAATAATAAATGCGGCAAAGGTTAAAGCGATGAGAACTTTTTTCATAAAATTGGGGTATTAAAATTTAATTTGCGAAGGTAAATTGAATGGTTTGATGGTTTGTATTCTAAAACGTTATATATTTCAAACTATTGTAAAAATTACGTGAAAAATAGTAAGATATGTGGATTCATTTTATTTCGATTGGAGGCAGTGTGATGCATCAATTGGCTATTGCATTGAAAAATAAAGGATATAAAATAACAGGAAGTGATGATGAAATATTTGAGCCTGCAGCCGGTAATTTAAAGAAGGCCGAAATCTTTCCGGAAAAAATGGGCTGGCATGTTGAAAACATAAAGAGTGGGATAGACGCGGTTATACTGGGAATGCACGCGAAGCAAGACAATCCTGAATTGAAAATAGCAACTGAATCTGGACTTACCATTTATTCTTTTCCTGAATATATTTATAAAGAAAGCATTGATAAAAAAAGAGTAGC
>JBDSHT010000039.1:0-7895 GCA_039918315.1 Ginsengibacter sp.
CAGCAAAAGCTTCCGGCAAAATATCCAATAAAACTTCTTCCAGTTTTTTATCACGGTCTTTGCGCATGGCATCGATGCCCTGGTAAATGGCATCCCGTCCTGAAATATCTGCAGAGTCTAACAGTTCCGCTTCCTTTTTTCTTGAGTCAATTTCAGCATCTAAATCTTTCAGATATTCCTTGATGCGCGCACGGAATTCAACCGTCTTACCCCGCAATTCATCATTGGATATGGATTGATACTGATCAAAAAACGCATTTATTTTGCCGACGTAAGGTCTGATAACCTTTACGTCCTTTTCACTTTTATTTCCTCCAAACAACATCGATAGAAACCCAGCCATATAAATTCAATATTAAAATGAATAATTTAAAAAATGTATAAGTCAAATATGGTGCAGTAATGTTTTGTTAGCCATATTGACAGGGCGGCAAAGTTACTAAATTGTAGCTTTTATTTTTTATTTTATAAAGGCGAAATAACGTTTTATTTTATTTGAAAAGGAATCTAAATCCTCATCCTCATTATGCATAATCAAAGCGTTACTCTTTTGATCATGAACAGTCTTTTCAAGGAACAGTTCTATGTATATTCCCCAATAATTATTAAATTTAATTTTAAACCCAATTGCTATGCGTACTGTAAATGAGTGGCTGAGTGAATATGGCGAAAGCCATCAAAATGAAACCAATAAAACGATCCACTGGATCTGCGTACCGTCCATTTTTTTGTCGATCATCGGGCTCTTGTACAGTATTAAATTGCCCTGGATGGTAGGCGGCATTACGGTAAATGTGGCAATGATCGCAATCTTCCTCGTAACACTTTATTATCTCCGGCTTTCCATTTCACTCGGTGTTGGAATGTTTTTATTTGGGCTGATCTGTCTTTTCCTCTACCATGCAATGGAGAAATACATTCCGCTTTCTCTATGGATGGTGAGTCTGATTATTTTCGCAGTTGCTTGGGTCGGACAGTTTTACGGACACAGTGTTGAAGGCAAAAAACCTTCCTTCTTAAAGGATCTGCAATTCCTGTTGATTGGGCCGATGTGGCTCATGAGTTTTATTTTCAAAAAAATGGGAGTCCGTTATTAGAATTTTTAATTGGCAACCGGAAAGAGATATTATTCAAAAAGCCCCTTACTCAGCAATCTCAAAGTTTGGTCTTTATGTTCATGAGCTACCAACAAAGAAATATTATGTTGGCTGCCCCCGAAACTTACCATACGAACGGGAATTTCTGTTAGAATCGCAAATACTTTTGCCAATACATTTTCAGTTTTGGCAATTTTATTTCCTACAATTGAAACGATTGTTTGCTCGGTATCCACGGTAATGCTGCCAAACATTTCAAGTTCTTTTATGATTTCTTTTAAGAAAGTATCATTGTCGATAGTGAGTGACACTGCCACTTCTGAGGTGGTTACCATATCAATGGACGTCTGGTACTTTTCAAAAACTTCAAATATTTTTCTCAAGAAACCATAGGCCAGCAACATGCGTGTGCTCTTAATTTTTATGGCCGTGATATAATCTTTTGCAGCAATCGCCTTCACCCCTTCACTATCTGATTCGCTTTCAATCAATGTGCCGGGCGCATCAGGTTGCATTGTATTTAAAAGTCTTACCGGAAAATTAAAATATTGAGCCGGCCAAATACTGGCTGGGTGCAAAATTTTAGCTCCGAAATAGGCCAACTCTGCAGCCTCAGAAAAACTTAATTGCCTGATCGGTTTTGTATTGTCAACTACCCGCGGATCATTGTTGTGCATACCATCAATGTCGGTCCAAATTTCACACACAGATGCACTAACAGCCGCAGCAATTAATGATGCGCTGTAATCGCTTCCACCTCTTTTCAAATTATCAACTTCCCCTTTTGCATTGCGGCAAATGTAACCTTGTGTTACAAAGATTTTTGTATCGACATGGCTCTTTAATAATTGTGAAAGTTTCACTCTTATACTTCCCACTTGTGGTTCACCCGCTGCATCAATCGTCATAAAATCCAATGCTGCAAGCCATACGTGTGGTATGTTTTGTTCATTCAAATAAATACTGAAAAGCTTAGTGCTTAATAGTTCTCCCTGTGCAAGTATGTCTTTATTTAAAGCTTCGCTAAACGAAATTTTTAGAATGATATTTAAAAACTCAAAATGCTCTGCAACCACTTCCAGTGCTTTCTCATAAGCCTTTTCTTCTTTTACTAATTGAATAATAAAATTTCGGTAATGTTGTTCCAGCGCATCGATGTGTTGCTTCGCTGAGGTGCGGTCACCACCGGATAATAAATGACTTATTTGAGAAAGAGAATTGGTAGTACCGCTGAGTGCGCTAAGCACAATTATCTTTGGCTCTTCATCTTTAGTGATTAGTTTTTTTATTTCCAACATTCTCTCAGGCTTGCCCACACTGGTGCCTCCAAATTTCATTACTTTCATTGCTATGCGTCTTAAGTTTTATTGAATATTTTGCAAATGTAATTATATAACAACATATTTTTTCAGTTGCTGATTCTATTATAATTCTTCGTGATAGCACGCACGAAGGCTCAGGTTTTTTTTGTTAAATTAAAAAGTGAAAGTGGTAAAAATTAGGTAGATTTTTAAGGATTATAAAAGTTGTATTCCGAACCGCTCTCCCAATTTCATAAGGTCTTCCACTACTTTATCTATCACAGGAATTCCATTCTCCATTCTTTCTTTTTCCATTTCCATTTCCGGTTCACCGGGAATGTAAACCCGTTTCTGACCCGGTACAGGCTGCGCATTTTTAAAGGTTTGTATCCAAACATCCATGTGGTGTTTAAATTCTTCCGCAGGACGAAAAGCATCAATTCTCATTGCTCCAAAAAAGTGTCCTATTCCTTCGCCCGGAAGATTTTCAGGCATGGGCATGTATGCAGGAAATGGAGGAACCCATGGGCCATAATTAGCACCACTAAGGATCGCAGAAAAAATATCTACGATCGCGCCCAACGCATATCCTTTGTGACTTCCATGTTCTTTATCGCCGCCCAGCGGCAACAAAGCCCCACCTTTTTTTAAAGCAGAAGCATTCTTTGTAGCATCGCCTTCTTTTGTTTGCACCCAACCATCCGGCGCTTCTTCGTTTTTTCTTTGTAAAATTTCCAGTTTGCCATTAGATGCGGTAGTGGTTGCGAAGTCTGCCACAAACGGAGCCTCTTTTCCCGCAGGAATAGCAACAGCAATTGGATTGGTTCCTAATAATTTATCGAGAGAATAAGTTGGTGCTACCAAAGCAGAAGCGTTCGTCATTGCAATACCGATCATGTCGTATTCCAGTGCCATCATTGCATGGGTTCCCGCAATTCCAAAATGGTTTGTATTTTTTACACTTACCCAGCCAGTACCGCAATTTCTTGCTTTTTCAATCGCTACATTCATAGCAAAGGGGGCCACCACCAAACCGAGGCCTGAATCACCATCTACCACTCCGGTGGAAGGAGTTTCATAAATCACTTTTATATCAGGAGTAGCATTTACTCTTTTTGCTTCCCACAAGCGTACATAGCCGGAAAGCCTTGCTACGCCATGACTATCTACGCCGCGCCTGTCCGCAGAAAGCAAAGAATCCGCAGCAATAGTTGCGTTCGTTTCAGTACATCCAATCTTTAAAAAAATATTTTTTGCAAATGCGTAAAGTGAGGCAATAGAATAATTTTGATACATGCCTGCAAAATTAAGTGGATTTTTGTCCAGATATTTTTCGGCATTAGATTTTATATATTTGCGCCGAAAGTTGGAAGTTGAAAGTTGAAAGTTGAAAGTTGAAAGTTGAAAGTTGAATGTTGAAGGTTGGAAGTTGAATGTTGAATGTTGAAGGCTCAAAGCTCAAAGCTGACGGCTAATTGCCGATACCTCATACCTGATACCTAACACCTGATACCCCCAAACCTCAACAAAAAAATAATTATGGGAAGAATATTTGAAGTAAGAAAATCAACCATGTTTGCCCGTTGGGATAAGATGGCCAAGCAGTTTACCCGAATCGGGAAAGAGATCGATATCGCTGTAAAACAGGGCGGCCCCGATCCGGATAATAACAGTTCACTTCGTCGTTGCATCATTAACGCGAAAGCAGTGAACATGCCAAAAGACAGAGTGGATGCGGCTATTAAGCGTGCAATGGGAAAAGACAAAACCGATTATCACGAAGAAGTATATGAAGGATATGCACCACATGGCATTGCCATTTTGGTGGAAACAGCTACTGATAATCCGACACGCACAGTTGCTAATGTGAGAATGCATTTTAATAAAAACAGTGGCGCCTTGGGAACAAGTGGAAGCGTTTCTTTTATGTTTGATCACATGGGAGAATTCAAAATAAAAAACAACAATAATAATGTAGAACACCTCGAACTTGAATTGATTGATTTCGGATTGGAAGAAATTGGTGAGGACAGCGAAGGCAATATTATTATCCGCACTGCGTACAACGAATTTGGAAACATGAGTAAAGCGCTTGAAGAAAGAAACCTTGAAGTGATTAATGCTGAACTAACCCGCATTCCTCAGAATACTGTTGAGCTTTCTGAAGACCATGCCAACGAAGTACTAAAATTAGTAGATCATCTTGAGCAGGATGAAGATGTTCAAAAAGTATATCATAATCTAAAATAGTTTTTTGTAACAATTACTGATAAGGCCCTGGTTACTTGATCAGGGCTTTTTTAAGTAAAAGAATTCACATCATCAAAACATTCTGGGGCAGGTGAATATTTTGCCGAAGATAGTTGGTCAGAGCAATAGGCGGCTTCGTCTTGTGGATCATAGTATTTTGTAGTGTAAATTAAAATTACGAACTCAAAAAGCGACTAAAATTCTGTGTTACTGGAAATGGTTTTATAAGGCATTTAAAAAAATCCAGGATGGATTTGGAAACACTTTAGGCCTCTCCTGCATCTGCTAAAATTATGAATTCTTAAAATGTAGAATAAATAAAAAATTTAAAAAAGCTTGGTTTATTTAAAAGCGTTATCTATGTTTGTATCCAATAACACTCGATCCCCAAAATCTTACCGAATTTCCTTAGGCTTACAAATTGTCCTGAAGTTTTCCCTTTCACGAGAGTTCGTACACTTATAAATACAAAGAGTCAATTTAAACTCTTTACTGCATCCAAAACATCCACTGAATTTCTATTGGCTTACATAGATCTGAACGTAATATTCTGACTGTCTTTGCCAAGGCAAGCCAATTCCTTCCAATTTATTTTTTATAATACCTATAGGTTTTAATATCCTGCGCAACTACCGTTATGACGAGTCCTATAAATTTTAAAAAAAATTTATAAACAAATTCTTAACCTCTCAACTTAACAAAATGAAAAAGAAATTTACAATTACTGCTGTTTTAATCTCAATGGCTTTTATAAGCGTTGCGCAAGTGTGCCCTGATTATTTTAAAAGAAATAATGGCAATGGGGTTTGTAAGTCAGGGGCAGAGATCCAGATGTATTTTTCGGTATGCCCGAGCCCTGTTCCACTAATAGATTCCATTTATGTTAATGGAGTCAATACAAACGTTTCAATGGTTAATGTGGATTCTTCAAAATGTGCTTCAAAGGGTTACATCAGCTACTGCATAAGTGGAGATATACCTCCAGCACATAGTCTGCAAGTTTTTTTTAACTATGGCGGTACTATAGCAGGAGGCACAACGACTATTTGTAATGTAACAGACACTCTTCCTACTGGCGGCCCCATGCCGGTTGTGTTAAGCAAATTCGATGTTCAGCGACAAAATACTAATACCGTTACTGCTACATGGAAAACAGACCAGGAAATAAATTCAGATAGATTTGAACTTCAAAGATCTTCAAACAATTCCCCATTTGAAACAGTAGCTACGGTTTTAAGCAAGAATTCAAATAGCGGTATCGCCCAATTCTATTCTTTTAACGATCCAAATACTTTAGCACAAGTAAGTCTCTATAGAATTAAAATGATAGATAAAGATAATTCCTTTAGCTTTTCATCTGTAAAAGCAGTGAAAGGAACCAGTCAGGCCTCAAATTTTATCGTATTTCCTAACCCAAGTACAGGCAATGCCAAAATTTCTATTACAAATGCAAGCGAACCAACAAAAGTTATGATCTACGATAATTCAGGGCGAGTAATAAAACAGACAGGTTTTATAAACAGCAGCTCAGTTGATATTAATAATCTCCCCAGAGGTGGTTACATCATTAAAGTGATCGGTGAAAGAACAGGTTCAAGCTCAGTTAAAAAATTTACTGTAATCGGTAATTAATTAATCTTTTTTAAACATGAATCTAATCGGGCTTCCTTAAATAAAAGGAGGTCCGATTTTTTTTAGGCTATGTCAATCCCAACCATATCTTCCCATGCTGATGGCTTTGTGCATCAGCGGGTTTCCTCTCTACGAGCCTTTTCCGAAGAGTACAAAACCCCGGCTACGCAAAGACTCCCGCTTTAGAAGAAAATAAACCGCTGAATAATTAAAGACGCTGCATTTGGGTTTCCGGCAAGTACTCTTCTATCCAGCACCCGGCAAGCATTCCCTTGCGCAGGTCTGGTAGTAATGAAAATGTAGTGTTTGCCAGACATGTGCATAGAAGCTATTTAGCCAAGACAACTCCAGCTAAATCTTAAATAGTTTGTCATAAAAATTAAATGTAAAGCCCGGCTAATTTGATCCGGGCTCCTTTCATGCAAACAATTCACACCAGTAAAGCCATTATAAACTTTTCTTTTTTTGACTGGCTGAAAATGTATTGTGTAAAAAATGGTTTACTTGCATCTATGATAAAAAGACGCTGGTTTAGAAAAAATTAACTGGCATAGTTTTCTATCTCTTAAAAAAAATATTTCATGCGAATAAAAAATACACCTTTAGGTACTGGCATTTTAATTTTATTTTTTCTGGCAAATGGTATCACTGCCAACGCACAAAAAACTATGAACGATTATCTATCAGACTGGAAAAAAGTGGAAGCATTTCAAAAGAAAGGTCTGCCTCAATCTGCGCTAGCGGAGGTAGAAAAAATATATACTGATGCCAGTAAAAATAATAACAGCCCTCAAGTAATTAAATCGATTCTCTTTAAAATCAGTTTGCAGTTTAATCAACAAGAGAACGCTTCGGATAAAAATATCCGTCAGATTGAAAGTGAAACAACAAAAGCAAAAGAGCCCGCAAAGTCGATATTGCAAAGCATCACAGCACAAATGTATTGGAACTATTTTCAGCAGAATCGTTATAGAATTTATCAAAGAACTAACACAGACAATTTTAAGAAAGAGGATATTGCCAAATGGGCCACAATGGATTTCCATAATAAAATCAGCCAGCTTTATTTCGCGTCGATAGACAATAAAAATCTTCTACAAAAAAGTAAACTCGATCCGTTTGATGCTATTATTTTAAAAGGGAATGTGCGCTACCTAAGACCTACTTTGTATGATCTTCTTGCTCACAGGGCATTGGAATATTTTAAAAACGACGAACGTGATATTGTAAAGGCATCTTACTCATTTGAAATAAATAACAATAAAGTTTTTGCACCGGCAAATGAATTTGTGAAAGAGAAATTCGTCTCGAAAGATACGTTTTCGTTGCATTTCAAGGCGTTGCTTATCTACCAGGATCTCTTAGCTTTTCACACAGGTGATGAAAATAAAGATGGCCTCATAGAAATTGATTTAGACCGAGTGGAATTTGCTAAGCAGTATGGGGTGATGCCAGAGAAAACCGAACTATACATCAATGCTCTAAAAGATATTTATTCAAAAAATAAAAACAATCCTGCGGCAGCACAGGCTGCTTATTTGGTTGCACAGCAAATTTATTCAGAAGCCAATGAAGCGAATGAATCAAAAAAAATATCATCGGTTTACTCGATAAA
>JBDSHT010000040.1:0-24094 GCA_039918315.1 Ginsengibacter sp.
GGCGCCGAACTCGCATTAATGAATTTGTTTTTGGCCAATAATCTTTTTAAAAGATTGCCGGTATTTTGATTGTTTGTAATTGTATCATGTGTTAGAAATCGAGGAGCCTGGCTTAACACTGAATCTGTAAGAGAGTCTTTAGAAGAAAGATTATTACCCGTCGAAACTGTATCCGCCAAAGGCACCGTATTGCTACGGGTTATTGTATTTGAGTCTTTTGATTGCCTTCGTTTTATTGAATCTTTGTTGACTACAACTGGCTTTATTTTATTTCTTACAAATGTGTCGTTGACATTTTTTAGAGAATCATTTTCCTGGCAAATACCCTGAATGGATATACCTGTAACCAACGTTAAAAGCAAAAGAAATTTGTACAGGATTTTTATTTTCATTGCCTCAAAAATAGTTGATATATCCAAAATGTATTTTAGAAGAATTTCGGATATCAAATTTTACGTCATTTCTTTTTCCAATCGCATAGCTAAGATTTAGTAAACCTACCTTGGTTTCAAATTCAAGACCCAGACCTCCGCTTATAAATGTATTTGAATAACTGGAAGTATTAATTTTTGTTTGGGTAAATCCTGCATCCGAAAATCCAAAGAAGTAAGAATTGGTTCCCAGCAAATACCTGTACTCCGCAGTAAATACAGCATAGCGGTTTGCATAAATACTTTCTTCGTCAAAACCTCTTAGCAATTCATAACCTCCTATCCGGAAGAGTTCATTTTGGAAAGTTTGAGGGCTCTGCAACAAACCCGAAACGACTCCTGTTTTTAAAACATTATTTTTCCCTAATGGAAAGAAATGTGCAGCCGCGGCTTCAATTTTGAAACGGTAAGTTCTTAATTGAACGCTGTCATAAAGTGAACGAAAATCAAACGAAGGGTTGGAAGGATCTGTGAGATTTACTATATCATTATTGGTGGCCACTTTTTTAATGCCTCCTGTAGCCGTAAGTTTTATTTCATTTCCCTTGCGGGGATTCAAACGGTAATCCAGGTTATTAAAAGTATATCCGATACCGATATTTCCTGAGCTTACATCAATATTAGGTGGCAACTTTTTAGTATAAATAATTTGGTTAGTATCCACTCCGCCTGAAAGCAAATAGTTGTTTTCATTTTGATAAAAAATATCGAACCACTGATTTGCATTCACCATGTACTGCAGACCAATTATTGAATTAAGTTGTAAATAAGCAGAATCCCTTTTTAAAAGTTTGAAAGAAAAATTGATTCCAAATTTCGAATTGAAAATATAAGGATGGCTGTATCCTAAAATTAATTTTGGAGACTGTGGTTGCAATTGTTGCCAGTTAAGTAAAATATTTTCTCCGGAACCCAAAGCATTTTTTAAATCAAGGTTAACGTCAGCAGTTATTTGAGTTTTACCCGTAATGCTATTCCCCGGTAAAAAGCCAACCAATACATTTACCTGGCTACTTTTTTTGGGCATCAAATACAAATTAAGAACAGAGCCGGAGCCCAACATGGTTACATCCCAGGGTTGTCGTTCAACCAGGAATGGAAGCGCACGAATGTGTTTACTGATATTATTTAATTTCTGTGAATTGTATAAACTTCCGTTATCAATATCAAGCAAATGCTGTAGATAACTATTTTTAATTTTAACTGTGCCATGTACTTTTATACTGTCGATATGGTATAGCGGACCCTTATTGACTTTGACTTTTCCTGAAATTTCATTGTCATTTATTTGAACATCTTCCATAACAATGGAAGAAAATGGATACCCGGAATTTTCATAATAATTTAAAATCTTATCCTGCGTCAATTGCCAATCTAAAAGGCTGGCATCGCTATTACTTTGTTGCGTTCTTTTCCAGTTTATTGAATTTAAAAGAGAGATGTCAAGACTATCAGTATTTATACGGGTCCATTTATATTTTTGACCTAAATAAAGAACAACAGAAGCAGAAAGAGAATCAATTAAAACAGAGTCTATGGAAGCCGCAGCAAATCCTTTGGATAATAAAAATGCAGGTAAATTTTGGATGTAAATTTTTGCATCTTCTTGTGTGGCAAAGACATTTTTTAAACTTGCTTGTTGGATGCTTTTCAAAGTATCTTTACTTTGAAAAATATAATGAACCGGATATTTGTCCTGGCAAAAAACATTATCGATCAAAGCAATTGAAATTAAAAAAATGAGCAAGAATATTTTGCTGATATATTTTAAATTGATTGGTTTCATTTTGCCGGTCAAAACTAAAATGAAATTATCAAACGTTACGGTTTTATCTATTTTTAAAAAATAATAAAAAACTTGGCAGGCATTTATATTCACATTCCGTTTTGCAAGCAAGCATGTCACTATTGCAATTTTCATTTTTCCACATCACTTGTGCTGAAAGATGAGATTGTGACTTCTTTAATAGAAGAAATCGGTATTCGAAGTGCTTCAATTGATAAAGAAATTTCCATTATTACTAACGGCGAAAAAATTGAAACTATTTATTTTGGAGGAGGTACACCAAGCATTCTGTTGGCTTCTGAGATAGAATTAATTCTCAAAGAAATTTATCGCCATTATTCAGTGGTGTCCGACGTGGAGATAACCCTCGAAGCGAATCCGGATGATATTAATTTGGAAAAATTAAAGGAATGGAAAACGGCTGGTGTCAACCGTTTGAGCATCGGCATTCAATCATTTGAGGATAAAGATTTAATTTGGATGAACAGGGGGCACAATGCAAAGCAAGCGCTCAATTGCATTTCACTTGCCAGGGAAGTTGGCTTCGAAAATCTTTCTATCGATCTTATTTTTGGCACTCCAGGTTTGAATGATGAAGAGTGGAAAAGAAACGTGAATACGGTTATAGAATTAGGCATTCCGCACATAGCCTGCTATGCATTAACAGTGGAGCCTAAGACTGCTTTGCAAAAAATGATTGTCCTGAAGAAGAAAGAAAATATCAATGCTGACCAACAGGCAACACACTATTCTACGTTAATGGAAATGATGCAGAACGCAGGTTATGAACATTATGAAATTTCCAACTTTGCGAAGCCAGGATTTCGAAGCAGGCACAACAGTAGTTATTGGCAAAGGAAAAAGTATATTGGAATTGGGCCATCGGCACATTCATACAATGGCGAAGAGAGGATGTGGAATACAGCCCATAACATTCGATACTTCAGAGCCATTCAGCAACAAGTAATTCCTTTTGAAAAAGAAATTTTATCAAGTGCACAAAAGCTTGATGAGTATATCATGATATCGCTTCGCACTATTGAAGGGATGGATCTTACTTACATTGAACAAAAGTTTTCGCTCGCGGACCGGCAAAGAATCGAGAAAGTTATTAGTGAAAAAGTGGGTTCTCAATTATTTAAATGTGAAGATGAAAATATGATTTTGACAAATGAGGGCAAGCTCCTGGCAGATGCTATTTCTGTGCAATTATTTTGCTGATATAAATAATTACTTCACAGCCTGCATGGTCACTAATCGTTTATAAAACCCATCTAGCTCTATCAAACTATCGTGGGTGCCACGTTCCACTACTTTCCCTTTTTGAAGTACAATAATTTCATCCGCATGGCGAATGGTACTCAATCGATGCGCAATAACAATACTGGTTCTATTATTCATCAAATTATTGATCGCATCCTGTACTAATTTTTCACTTTCAGTATCTAAAGAAGAAGTGGCTTCATCTAAAATTAATATAAGCGGATTTTTTAAAACAGCCCTTGCAATAGTTACTCTTTGCTTTTCGCCTCCACTTAATTTATTTCCTCTTTCTCCTATGCTTGTTTGATAACCGTTTTCTTTTTGTAAAATAAAATTATGGGCATTGGCCACTTTAGCCGCGGCTTCAATTTGACCTTCGGTTGCATTTTCCATTCCTAAAGAAATATTATTCGCAATCGTGTCATTGAATAAAATAGGTTCTTGTGTTACAATACCCATTTGGTGCCTAAGAGATCCCAAAGAATATTGTTTGATGTCAATTCCATCTATCAGTATTTCGCCACTAATCGCATCATGAAAGCGAGGCACCAAATCTGCCAAAGTACTTTTTCCCGCTCCGGAAGAACCAACGAGCGCAATCATCTTTCCCTTTTCAATTTTCAAATTGATTTGGTCTAATATTATTTTGTCTTCGTAAGAAAAAGAAACATTTTTAAATTCAATACTATCTTTAAAATGGTCCAGAATTACCGGTGTAGAAATTTCTTTTATACCAATATCTTCATTAATTAAATGTTCAATTCTATCTACGCTGGCAGCACCTTTACGCACATTATAAGAAGCGGTGGACAAGGATTTTAAAGGTTGAATTACTTGCGAGAAGATTAAAATATAAGCTAAGAAATCACCCGGATCCAAAAATGAATTTCTTAAAACCAATCTACCTCCGTACCAAAGTACACAAATCACTGTGGTTACTCCCAACATTTCACTAACCGGCGATGCCAGGTCTCTTCTACGATTCACTTTATTTTTTATTTCTAATAATTCATCATTTTGACCTTCAAATTTTTTGAATTGTTTTTTCTCTGCATTAAAAGCTTTGATTACTCTTATGCCACCCAAAGTTTCTTCAATCGTCGAAAGAATCGACCCTAATTTTTCCTGGGTTTTTGTACTTTGTTTTTTAAGTGACCGACCGATTCTTCCTATAATTATTCCTGCTACTGGTAAAAATAAAATTAGAAAAAACGTGAGCTGCGGACTCAAAATAATCATATAGGAGAAAAAGAAAAGAATGGTGATCGGCTCTCTAAAAAGAATCTCCAATAAATTGATGATGGAGGCTTCCACATCGCTAAGGTCGTTTGTCAACCTACTCATGATGTCGCCCTTTTTTTGGTCATTAAAGTAACCAACAGGCAAAATCAATATTTTTTCATACATACTTGTTCGCATGTCATTCAAGATTCGATTGCGAATAGGCGTTAAAAAATAACTGGATAAGTATAGAAAAATATTTTTTAAAATGATAAAAACGAGAATTAAAATACAGATGACCGCCAATGCTTTGATATCACCATTGGGTTTTTGTATTACATCAAAAAGATAAGATTTAAGTTGATTGATGGGATTTAGGTTGGAAAAGAAACTGGTATTTTTAGATACTTCTCCAAGCGTATTTTCTTTCTTAAAGATTAATAATAAAAATGGGCTTAACATCGCCAAAGAAACCACTGAGAATATTGTCGAAAGCACGTTAAAACTGAAATAAGCCACGATCAACCGCGGATATTTGGCCACATATCGAAAAACCACTCGTAAACTCTTCATCTAATGAAAGGGTGCTTTAATAATTAATAGCGGCAAAGTAACTAATTTTACAAACAACCATAATTATATAAAATGACAGAAGGAAAACGACAAAAGCAGGTGGCCATAGAAATTTCGAAAGAACTGAATGACATTTTTTTAAAGATGGGCCTTAACATGCAGGATGGAGGAATGGTTTCTATTTCTTCCGTTAAAATAACTCCGGACCTTTTTGAAGCACGAGTGTATTTAAGTCTTTTCAAGGTGAAAAATGCAGACGAGGTTTTGGAAAAGTTTAAACAATTGTATAGTGAAATCAGAGGAGAGCTGGGTCGTCGTATGCGGCACCAGTTACGTAGCATACCACAATTGACTTTTTATTTGGATGATACGTTAGATTATGTTTTTAAAATTGAAAAAATACTTGAGGATATAAAAAAGGAAAGCTCTCAAAATTCCGGATCAGAAGATAAAACGGAATCATAACGTTACTTCAATTTCAAATATTTATTTAAGTTGATGATTTCCTTAAATATTTAACCCATAAACTTTTAACCCTTTTGCATTTCAAATTTGCCTGGAGATATTTTAAAGCAAAAAAAAGCACGAATGCTATTAATATAATTTCGTGGGTTACTGCCAGCGTAATTGCATTTTCTACAATGTGCCAGGTTCTGGTGTTAAGTGTTTTTAATGGTTTCGAAGATCTTGTAAAGTCGCTATATTCAAATTTTTATGCGGATGTAAAAGTGATTCCGGCCAATGGAAAAACATTTGTGCTAACGGCAAGCCAGTTAAATGAACTCAAACACATGCCTGATGTAACAGGCGTATCTATTGATGTGGAAGAGAAAGCTTTGTTACAACAGGGCGAGCAACAAACCGTTGTGTTATTAAGGGGAGTTGACAGCAATTTTAACCATGTTTCAGGAGTTCCTCAAAATATGTATCATGGTAAGTTTGACGTGGGAACTATTGATAATCCTAAATTGGTATTAGGTTCTGGCATTGAAAGTGCGTTGGGCGTTCAGGCGGATCGGAACTTATTTCCCATCACTATCTTTCTACCAAAGAAAACATATCGTGAAAATGCAGATCCACTCGCAGCGCTAAGTGAAGGAATTGCGTCCACGTCGGGAAGTTTTGCCATCCAGCAGGATTTTGATAATAAATATGTAATAACAAATATTGGATTTATAAAGCAGCAAATGAACTACCGGCCTGAGGAATACAGTGCAATAGAAATTGCTTTATCCGACGAGAGCAAGTCAAGTGGGTTTACAAAACAATTGCAAGAGAAATTAGGCGCACAATATAAAGTACTTACGAAATACCAGCAGAACACCAGTCTTTATTCTTCTATGCGGCTGGAGAAATGGTTTATTTATGCAGTGCTGACTTTAATTCTAATCATTGCTGCCTTCAATATGATCGGCGCACTCACCATGTTGGTTCTGGAAAAAAGAAAAGATATAAGCGTGCTCCAAGCCCTGGGTGCTGATAAATCTTTGATTAAAAAGATATTTTTGAGCGAAGGATTATTATTAGCCTTTACAGGTGCATCCGCAGGAATTATAATGGCTTTAGTTATAGCGTTATTACAATTAAAATTTCATTTCATTAAGCTTGCGGGCAATTCATTTTTAATTGATTATTTCCCTGTAAAGTTAGTTTTGACAGATTTTGTTTTAGTTGCGCTTACATCAATGATTATCGCTTTCGTCGCATCCTGGTTTCCTGCTACAAAAGCTTCCAGGCAGGAATTTAATTTAAAAGCCTAAGCAGTAATTACGAGTACTGCGGGTATAATTTCGCAGTAAAAACTACCTTAATTCAAAAAATAATTTCAAAAAGGTTTGGAATATTCAAAATCATTTATAGTTTTGCAGTCCCAATCCCTCTGCAAGAATACCACAAGAACTTTACTAATTACCTCAATTATCTTTTCGAAAAGCATGCTTCTTTTTTGCATTTATAATGCTTAATTGTACCATCCACATCTCCTCTAAGATTTAATTTTTATTGTTTTATATCCATTCCGTCTTCCTCGAGTAAGCCAGTTTATTTTCTGTCCATTTACGCATGATAACCATTGCTCTTATTTTTTAACCGCAAAATTATTTAACATGCAAAACTCTACTCAAACGGCTATCTCAAAAAAATTGATACGCCAAATTTCTTGCTTGTCCTTTTTGATGCTTCTGGCTTCGTTTACTCTGCAAGCGCAGCAAAGAGCCTACAGCCTTATTTATTCTGAAAATATTAAAGGCAACACAACAATGTTCGGAAATTCATTGCTTCATATTCTAAAGTCAAATGGTTCTGTTAACACTACCAAAATGAATAGCAACAGTGCTAATGGAAACACCACTGATGGAAACGATGACGCAAACATGCAACACATCGACATTGATGGAACAACAGGTATTGGCGCAGCTACCAGGAATTCTTCGTCTGCTGATCTTATTTTACCTGCCGGAACCAACACTATTAAGTTGGCCAGGTTGTATTGGGGTGGACGGATTACTACATCTGATTATGATTTATCTACTGTTGCCAATCAAACTGTCAAGATTAGAAAAGGTACTACGAATAATTACACCGATGTTGTTGCAACAGGCGTTGATCAATCAACTATTAGCAGCGGGTATTCTCAATACCAGGCTTATGCTGATGTTACAACGTTTATAAAACAAAATGGTGCGGGTACTTACACTATTGGAAATGTTCCATTATCTACGGGTGCTATTTCAGGAGGGGGAAATCATGGAGGTTGGACAATAGTGGTTGTTTATGAAAATGACTTAATTAATTATAATAGTGTACGTGTTTATGATGGTTTTCAGAAAGTTTATAATGATGGTTCCCCTACAGTTTCAACTGTTACCCTAACCGGCCTTGACGTTCCCTCCGGAGCGCTCGCTGCGTCAGATGCTCAGATGGGTGTGATGGCATGGGAAGGTGATGCTAACATTTATGGTGATTTTTTAAAGATTAATGGTAATACTTTTTCAAACGGCGTTAATCAAAGTGACAATCCATGGAATGGTACTATTTCAAATAATGGAGTTCACGTTACCACAAAAAATCCCAATTACACAAACCAAATGGGAATTGACATTGATATGTTTAATGTAGGAACCGGATTTGGTATTTCTCCTAATGACAATTCTGTAACATTGCAGTTTGGTACTGAGGCGGATCAATACTATCCAGGTCTTTTTACATTTTCTTTAAAAATGAAAGACCCAACCATTACGTTAGAAAAATTAGTTTCTGACGCTAATGGAAATCATTTAGCTGAAGTGAATGAGATACTAACGTACACCCTTAAGGGTAGTAATACAGGTGTTGGTAACGCTAATTTTATTGAGTTGATCGACACTTTACCTAACACGGTTACTTATGTGGCAAATTCATTAAAAGTAATTAGCGCACCGGGCGTTACTGCTGGTGCTAAGACAGATGCTTCTAACGATGATATCGCAGAATATATAGTCAATGGTACCAAAAAGACAATCAAATTCAGATTAGGTACCGGGGCTACTTCTACATTAGGTGGTACATTAGCAGAGAACGAAACTTACGAAGTTCAATTCCAGGTGAAAGTAAATGTGCCAGCGCAGGGCGGTGTACCTTCTATCATGAACATTGCAAGGGTAAGTTCAAAATCGGATGCTGAAGTTGTATTTACAGATGATGCTACTGCAATTATTAATCCTGAAGAAGGCCCATTACCGGTTACTTTAGAAAAATTCACTGCAACCCTTATCAACAGTAGCAGAGCGCAAATTGACTGGAGCACTTCCATGGAAATTAATTGCAGCCGTTACATTGTTCAAAAAAGTTATGATGGAAATACTTTCACAGACGGAACCGTTGTTGCAGGACACGGAACAACCAACTTGTTGAATTCATATTCAATTACAGATGATGTTTCTGCCGCAGGCAATATGGTTTACTACAGGCTTAAACAAATTGATCTTGATGGCAAGGTTAATCTGTCAAAAGTGATAGCCGTTAAATTGAAAAAAGAAAACCAGGTTGTTAGTGTATCTCCTAATCCGTTTACCAATTATTTAAATGTAAATATGGAATGGAGCAAGAGCGAAGTAATTACTGCCAGAGTGATTAACATTCAAGGTAAAGAAGTGGCTTCAAAATCTATCCAGGTTACTAAAGGAGTTAACTATGTAAGGATTGATGAATTATCAAAACTGCCTTCAGGAAATTATTTCTTACAATTTATTTCAGCAACTGAAAGGTTCACACAAAAGGTCACAAAATAAGTCAACTATAAAAACCGAAAAAAAAATAGCTGCCGTTTTAGGTAGCTATTTTTTTGCATATAGGTTATTAAAATTTCGCTCTTCATCTCATCAATGTTTCATGTAAGATTGTAAAGCCTCTACATATTTTTCAAATGCATTGATGCCAATAGGAGTTATTTTACAAATAGTTTGAGGATAGTTTTTGTGAAACTGTTTTATTACTTCTACATACCCTGCGTCTTTTAGTTTATTTATTTGCACGCTCAGGTTTCCGGCTGTGGCATTTGTTTTTTCTTTGAGAAAAGTAAACTCAGCTTCCCTTACACTTATTAAGAGTGACATAACAGCCAGCCGCAACTGGGAATGCAATAAGGGATCTAAGTCTTTAAAATCCATAAGTGGTATTAGTAATTACTATTTTTATTTATGTTTTTGGATTGATTGTATAAAATGATTCCGGGAATAATGTACCCGATTAAAACAGCAGCAGCCGTTATCAGCATATCATACTTAAAAATATCACACCAAAATATTCCGATAGCACCGATCCAATTAATAACGGCTCCGAATATTAATGGTTTAAAATGCATAGCACCTCCTTGTATCAACATTAAAAATGCATACAGCATTAGTAAATAACCAAAGCCATTGTTGGGACCGACACTTATATTCATAGAAATAATGATTACGAACAAACTAACCGCAAACCCAATATCTACCCATTGAAGAACCTCATCAACGTAAGACTTCACCTTCTTCTTTTTCGGCTTTAGCCAACTGTATAAAAAAATGGCTATTGCCAGGGAACCAAAAATATTCCAGCTTAGAAAAATATCATGAGAGTCTGCTTCAATCAGGAAGAAAGTAGCCAATGAAGCCAAAAATATTAACGAGCCCCAAAGTAACCATCCAAAGCCATTATCGACAATCCGGCTGCGGGCATTCCCTATCATCTCATGGATGATGCGCATACTTTCGTCATGTTCTAAATTTGCTTCTTCCATATTTTTAATTTTCTTTTTTATATTTTTTTTGTAAAAGATATCCCGGAACAATCCACGCGGCAGCTACTGCCACACCAATTAATAATAACTGGTAGTCATAAGCAATAAATGGAGAAACAATGGCGAGGGCCCAACAGCAAATTCCGCCAATCGTCAATGGTTTGAACTTCATGATAAATCCGGATAAAAAAGTGGGCATCCCATATAATATCAGCAGTATTGGATTTATCATTTCGTAGTTTTTAAACTGCATGCAAATAAAAATAGCCAACATTATACAAATGAAAAATGTGATCCAAACCATAGCATTTATTTCACTGGTGTATGTTTTTGTCTTTTGCGAATTTTTATTTTTCCTTAGGTAAATGGTTTGATAAATTACCACCACCCAGGTGAGGAGCCACACAAAACTTGCATTGGCATAATTAAAAAAATGTTGCAACACAAATTGCACAATGCAGCAACCAAGAATAACCCAACCCCATAAAAGATATAAATAGCCTCTTTCTGCGAAGCTATTTTTTGCCTTATTGATCATGGAGCTGATTATTTCCAGGCTTTCCTTTTCGGTCAATACTTTTTGGTCGGGCATTCTTTTTATTTATATTGGTTTAAGAAATAATCCAGACTAGGTTTCCCCCAGTTAGGTGAAAGGTCTGTCTCAGGTTTGAAAGATTCAAATTTTTGTTTCGCTTTTTCAAAAAAAGGTTTTGCCGCATCCTTGCCACCACCAAATGCTGCTGGTGTGTAAAATGTATTTTGTGCTATAATCATTAAAGGACGTGGATTTGTAGAATCCAAATCTTCCGCTTTTTGAAGATTTTCTTTTGTTATGGCACTGTATTTCATATACCTGCTTTGTGGATCTACAGTCATTTCCAAAGTAGCTATCATCGCTTTCAAAGTCGCCGTTTCAGAATTTTCTTTCCCAAGAATGGTTTCTGCTTTCTTTAATAAATCAGTTGATCTGGCAGCAAATTCATCTTTTTTTGAAACGTCTTTTTCCATCATTCCCTGAGTTACCGTAGCGTAAGAAGCATAATAATATGGAAGCCATTGTGTTTTTTCAGCATCGCCGATGCGTGTAAATTGGTTGGCAATTTCCAGCCCGTTCTGTTTAGCCATTATGTTGTCTATCTGCGCAATATTGCTTTTCATTGCCGCTACATATTTTTCACTTTGGGCAAATGTGTTTGTAACCAGTAAAAATGCAGCTACCAGAATAATTGTTGTTTTCATTTTTTTTAATTTAAGTTTTTTTTAAAATTTGTTTTCACTCTAACTTTTTATTTATCAAAAGAATTGAGTTTTGTTTGGGATTAATTTTTTCCCAAATTGGTTTTTGTTTATAAATGATTGTTTATGGCGTCTTCAGTTCTGTCTATACCTAAGCTGATAAAACATCCCAGGTAAACAAATCTTTTTGCTGGTGGTATTACGGCAATTTTATTTTTTCCATTTGCAGAAAAATTATAAGAATATACATTGTTGAATCCTAAAACATTGGTAACACTCAACACAAAAACAGTAAATGCTTTAGCATCTTTTTTCCCTATCGATGGGAGATAATTGATGCTTAAACTAAGGTCGTTATAGTTTTTTGTGTGCCCCTGTTCTGTGATTTTTAAATTGTTAGAACCATCATTGGATAGGTTGTAGTAAGGCCTGCCAGTGGCAAAAGTGTAAGATGCATTGAAGTTGCTTTTTAATGGAAGTACAAACTTCTTCATTACAATCGATGCAGTATGCTTTGTTGCAAATGAAGGACGAAGAGCAAATGGATAATTTAAAAAATCACGTTTTGTATCCAGGTAGGAGTAGGATATCCAATAGTCCAGGGATTTAATTGATTTTCTGTCTCTCCAAAAAAATTCAATGCCTTTGGCGTCACCAAATCCATCGTTATTAATTGCCTTTGCAGAATTATTTGTGCTACCTGTCTTTATAAGATCATCATATTTTTTGTAGAATATTTCAGTTCTGAATGTATAATCTGTAGAAATTTTTTGATACTGAAGAATGTAATGTGTCGCTTTAGAAAAGTGCAGCGCATTGATGGAAGGCAGATATTTATTTTCCGGATTTTGGTAAAATAAGCCATAAGCAAAAGAAGCCTGACCATTGTTTTTAAATTTATAAGCCAAAGAAATTCTTGGAGCAACATTCCATTTGTTCAATAGATCTGAATGCTCGGCTCTGCTGCCAATTTTTGCTGCTAATTTATTAGTAATGTAGATATCCGTTTCTGCGAATGCAGAAATTAAATTTTCACGTAGGTGTTGGTTAAATTCATCACCAGTGTGTGAAGCAAAAGTTGATTTTTCATCACTATAATTATATTCGCTGCCAAAGCGAATGGCACTAAGTCCGCCTAGATTTTTTTCTAATACTACTTTTCCATTTCCGTAAAAACCTTTTGAAAGCAAGTTGAAATTTTTATTGGCGTACAAATCATTTCCAGTAATTATCTCTTTGTTATTTTGATCATCCTGAAGCTCTATTTTTATTTTGTCACGATTGTTTGTTACCGTGATACTGGATTGGATTCTCCAATGGTGACCCAGTTTTTCTTTCCAGGATAAATTGTTGTAATTATTAAAATTTTTTAACCCAAATGCATTCTTGAGACTGAGCGAATCCACATCCTGATTTCGAAAACCAACATCAGTATGGCTAAGGCTTCCATAGTATTTTAGCATCCCGGTTTTAGAAGTTTTTATTCTAAAATTATAATCAGCCTGGTGGATTACGGGCACTCGGAAATAATCAAACTTTTGTTTTATTAATCCATACACCAATGAAAGATTTGTGTACGAATAGGTAATTCCCCACGAAGACTTTTTGTTTTTGGAAAGCTTTTGAATTCCTGCATTTGCAGCCAGGTAAGAGATTCCAAAATCTGCTGAAGTCTTATCTGGCAAATCGATTGACTCCATTAAAATAACAGAAGAAAGTGCCTGCCCATACAATGCAGAATATCCACCTGAGCTGAACACGGTTCCTTTAAATAAAAAGGGATTGAAGCGACCTCTTGTTGCCTGACCGGGTTCGCTGGAATAAAAAAAGTTGTTTACTAAACCACCGTCAATAAAAAATTTTGTTTCGGTAGCAGTTCCGCCTCTTACAAACAAACCTTCACTCTCTCCCACTTGTTGGGTGCCTGGCAATGTTTTGATTGCGTTGGTAATATCTCCATTAGCACTTGCTGTCGTTACAATATCTAATGGGCTTAATGCGGTTGCTCTTTTGGTATCGCTTGCTTCAAAAGATCCGGCACTTATAACCACAGCTTTTAGTTCTGTAATTTCTTCTTTCATTGAAATATTCAAAACAATTGGTGCCGCATTGATATTAATTTCTTGCCTCACCTCTCTATATCCTGATGCAGAAAATATAAGAATTTGTTTTCCTTTTTCCATTGTTGAAAAGGAATAATTGCCGATCGAATCGGAGGTAGATCCATCATAACTTCCGTCGATAGAAATACTAACTCCGGGTACAGGAGTATTTTTTGTTTCGGATATTTTTCCACTAACCTTTATTTGTCCCATCAGAATATTGGAAAGCAAAAGGAAGGGAATAAGCAGCGTTTTGTGCATTTTTGAGTAATTTTAAACAAATGTAAAGTAGTTTATAAAATAAACCAAATTTATTTTCCCCTAATATGAATTTTTTAATTTCACCTTAAATGGTGTATAAGTATTTGAATCCGAATGTTTTAGGGCACTAAAATCAGGCGAGTTATTAATGTTTTCTCATGATACATTTTATTAACATACCTGAAATTTAATTTGTTAATCTGCCTGCAATTTGTAATTTAGCAATAGAATTTAATGGGTTAGTAAGTACAAAGAGCTGGTAGTAATACTGGCTCTTTTGCTTTTAAGGCGGATACTTTTTATTTTCATATTTTTTCCCTCTCTTGGCACTTTTCTTTTGCCATTTATCTTGCCATCATAATGATTGACTAATTTCACTTTCATAAAAAATATTTTTGAATGAGTAAAACCAAGTCTGCTTTTTTTTGCAGCAACTGCGGACAAGAAAGTACTAAGTGGGTGGGTAAATGTCCATCTTGTAATGAGTGGAACACTTTCGTGGAAGAAGTAATTGTAAGAGGAAACGATAAGCCCTCATCAGAGTGGAAAGAATATTCAGGAATGGGAGGAGGTCTAAAAACTATTTCATTACAGGAAGTTGTAAGCAGTGAAGAAAAAAGAATTATAACAGACGATGCGGAACTGAATCGTGTGCTTGGTGGAGGCATTGTGCCGGGAAGCCTTGTGCTAGTTGCAGGAGAACCTGGTATTGGAAAATCAACTTTGTTTTTACAAGCTTCTTTAGCATTAAAAAATATCACCACCTTATACATCAGCGGTGAAGAAAGTGAACAGCAAATTAAGATGCGCGCTGATCGATTGAAGATTCAGAACGATCGATTTTTTTTGCTGACTGAAACTAACACGCAGACTATTTTTAAAGAAATAAAAAAACTAAAACCTCAGTTAGTAATTGTCGATTCGGTACAAACACTTCAAACACCTTATGTAGAATCTGCACCGGGAAGCGTTTCGCAAATAAGAGAAAGCACAGCCGAATTTCAACGGTTTGCGAAAGAAACAAATACGCCGGTTTTTTTAATTGGGCATATTACAAAGGACGGTAGCATTGCCGGACCTAAGATATTAGAACACATGGTAGATACCGTGTTGCAATTTGAAGGCGATCGAAATTACATGTACCGAATTTTGCGAACATTGAAAAATCGTTTTGGGTCAACTTCGGAATTAGGGATTTACGAAATGAGCGGGGAAGGAATGCGACAAATTAGTAATCCTTCAGAAATTTTGATAACTCAGAAAGAAGAACAATTGAGTGGTGTGTCTATCGCGGCAACGATGGAAGGAGTTCGTCCTTTGTTGATAGAAGTGCAGGCACTGGTAACACAGAGTGTGTATGGTACTCCACAAAGAACCAATACAGGATTTGACCTGAGAAGATTACAATTACTTTTAGCGGTTTTAGAAAAGCGTGGAGGATTTCATTTTGGGGTTAAAGATGTTTTCATAAATATTGCTGGCGGTCTAAAAGTTGAAGATCCTTCGATAGATCTTGCGGTGCTAAGTGCATTACTTTCTTCGTATGAAGATGTGGCAATACCAATGCTTACCTGCTTCGCAGGCGAGGTAGGGTTAAGTGGGGAGATTCGTGCAGTGAATAGGATCGAACAGCGTATTGCCGAAGCGGAGAAACTGGGCTTCGAAAAAATAATCGTGAGTAAGTATAATTTAAAAGGAATTTTAAAAGGCAAACAAAATATAGAAGTAGTTCCGCTGGCCAAGGTGGAAGAATTGTACCGATATTTATTTTGAAAAATTTACTATAAATAAATTTTAAACAAATGAAGGCTTTATGGATAACATCGACTCCTATCTTTCATTTGTTTTTTCCGCACAATTGTGTCGGCTGCGGCAGCGATATTCTTTCACAAGAAAGTTTCTTATGCCTCACCTGTATCAACGATTTGCCGCATACACATTTCGCGCTCCATGCTAACAATCCGGTAGAAAAGATTTTTTGGGGAAGAATTCCTATTGTAAATGCAATGAGTGAATTGTATTTTACCAAAGCGTCGATTGTACAAAATGTAATTCATGAATTTAAATACAAAGGAAATAAAAAAGTGGGACTGTACCTGGGTAATCTGATGGGCAGGAGTATTTTGAATTGCGATAGATTTAAAAATATTGATTACCTCATCCCACTTCCTCTTTTTGAAAAGAAAGAAAAAAGCCGGGGCTATAACCAGGCAGAAATTTTATGTTGCGGCATTTCAGAGATTACTAATATTCCTGTGTTACCAAAAATTGTGATCAGAAAAAAATCTACTGAGACTCAAACAAAAAAGGCCCGTTCGGAAAGGTGGCTGAATGTAAATACTTCTTTTTCTGTATTGGATAGAAACTTGCTAACAGGAAAACACATTCTTCTTGTTGATGATGTAGTAACCACTGGTGCAACGTTGGAGGCCTGTGCCTCTGAAATATTGTCAATTCCAAATACCCATATAAGTATTGCTACTCTTGCAATGGCAAATCATTAAAGGCAATAAAAAAGGAGAACTGATTTCTCAATTCTCCTTTTCAAAAAAAATATTTTTATTTTATCTCCCCATTTTTGCTTCAATAGACAAAGTAGCATGAGGAACGGCTCTTAGACGAGCTTTATCAATTAATTTTCCGGTTACTCTGCAAATACCATACGTTTTATTTTCGATACGCATCATGGCTTTTTCAAGGTGATCAATAAAGGTAATCTGGCGGCTCGCCATTTGGCTCAATTGTTCCCTTTCCATACTCAAACCACCATCTTCCATAGTCATGTAGCGGTTGTCAGTATCATCACCACCCATTTGATCTTTACGGGTAATAAGGCCCTGTAAATAACCAAGCTCTTTCTTAGCCGTTTCTAGTTTCCTTTCAATCAACTCTCTAAATTCTACCAACTCATTATCGCTGTACCGCATGGTTGGACCACTGTATTCTTCAGGTGCCTGGTCCAGAACCGATTTTGTAAATTCAGGCTCATATTTTCTCGACCTATCTGTATGGGTTTTAGGCATCACAAAAGGTTTTTCAGTTCTTTTGGCTTCCTGTTTTTTTGCCTTTACTTTCATAAGAGCCTTTTTCATTTCGGCCTTGTGTTTAACAATCGTTTCAGGTTCTACAACTTTCGCAACTGGTTTTGATGCCTTCACGGGCGCAACTACCATCTTAACTGTTTCTTTTTTCGCAGCCACTTTCTTTGCGGGTGTTGCCGCTTTTTTCTCAACTGTATTCTTAGGTTTAGCCAATGTTTTAGGTCCTGCTTTTTTCGCACCGGTCTTAGCAGTATTTTTAGCCGGCGAAGTTTTTATAATAGGTTTACTAATTTTTGTTTTTGAGGTGATCAATTTCGATGCCGTTTTTTTAGGTGCGGCTTTTGGCGCAACTACTTTTTTAGAAGCAACTGCTTTTGCCTTTGTAACAATCTTTTTTACAGGAGCTGCTTTTTTGCCAGTCCCCTTTTTTATAGGTTGGGGTTTTTTAACAGCTACTTTTTTAGGGGCCACTTTTTTAGCTACTACCTTTTTAGGGGCTATCTTTTTTGAGACTATTTTTTTCGCAGCAGGCTTTTTCGCAGGAGCACTTTTTCCAGCACTACTTTTTTTTGCCACAGGGGTTGCTTTCGCAACTACTTTCTTTTTCACAGGAGCAGCTTTTTTAGCTATCGCTTTTTGTGCAGGCTTAGCCTTTTTGGCGGAAGTTGGTAAAGATTTGGTCTTTTTAACAACCACGGTTGCCTTTTTTTTCTGAGTTGCCATGATTAATTCCCTTTTTTTGTTACAGTAACTTTTAATTTGTCATTGTTGACTTCAATAGTAGTACCATTTAAGATTTCAGTTGAAAAGTTGATGGATTCAGCTAAAATTTCGGCGCGAATATACTCATTAAATTCTGTAAATATATCTTTTACACTTCCAATATCTTCTACATTTAATACTATTTTATCAGTTAATTCAAAATTGCTTTCTTTCCTTATATTTTGAATTCTATTAATAAATTCACGGGCGTATCCTTCACTTATCAACTGAGGAGTTAGCACAAGGTCCAGGGCTACTGTTAAATTGTTTTTTACGGCCACTTCAAACCCCGGAATTTCATTAGTAGTTACTTCAATATCTTCGGGAGATAAGTAGATTTCCTCATTATTCCCATTCCCGGAATCAGCTAGTAAAAAATTGCCTGCCAAAACCTGTTCAATTTCTTTATCATCTAATTGTTGAATTTTCTCTGCTGCCCATTTCATTTTTGCACCGAGTTTTTTCCCCAGCGATTTGAAATTGGCTTTAGCTTTTTTCCGGATGAAGTCATTATCCGCTGGCAATAATTCTACCTCTTTGATGTTGGTTTCTGACTTTATGATTTCTTCCACAGCTCTAACCTTATTTTCAAAAGATGAGCCGGAAGAAGGTATTATCACTTTTTGAAGAGGCTGCCGTACTTTAATATTAACCTTTTTGCGCAAGGAAAGAATCAAGGAAGAAATATCCTGTGCCAGCAGCATCCGATTTTCTAAATCTTTGTCTATGTACTCGGTCTGTACTTCCGGGAATTGAGAAAGATGAACAGATGTATCCGATAATTTGCCGGTAACATTATTCAGATTGGTAAACAACCAATCAGCAAAAAACGGTGCTATTGGCGCTATTAATCCACTTAAAGTTTCCAGGCATTGATACAAAGTTTGATAGGCAGAAATTTTGTCTCGAGCTTCATTCGCATCAACGGTGCCTTCACTATTTTTTCGGGGAGCTTTCCAGAACCGGCGCCGGCAAAGCCTTACGTACCAATTGCTTAATTGTTGATCTACAAAGTTTTCAATCGCGCGGCCTGCTTGTGTAGGCTCGTAATCATCAAGAGATTCATTAACAGATTTTATCAGTGAATTTAATTCAGAAAGAATCCACCGATCCATTTCCGGACGATCTTTTAGCTCAATTGGTTTTTGATCAAAATAAAATCCGTCAACATTTGCATACAATGCAAAAAACTGGTAAGTATTATAAAGGGTTCCAAAGAATTTTCTTTGTACTTCTTTGATACCTTCAATATCAAATTTTAAACTATCCCACGGCGAAGCGTTCGTGATTAAATACCAACGCGTGGCATCAGGTCCAAATATTTTTAATGTCTCAAAAGGATCAATCACATTACCCACCCGCTTGCTCATCTTATTCCCATTTTTATCAAGAACAAGCCCGTTGCTTACTACTGTTTTATAAGCCACACTATCAAACAATAAAACGGCAAGCGAATGCAGAGTGTAAAACCAACCGCGTGTTTGATCTACTCCTTCACATATAAAATCAGCAGGGAAATTTTTCTCAAATTCTTCTTTATTTTCAAAAGGAAAATGCCATTGTGCATAAGGCATTGCACCGCTATCAAACCAAACATCTATCAAATCGGGAACTCTCTTCATCGGTTCGCCACTGCCTGACGCAAGAATGATATCATCTACAAATGGCTTATGTAAATCTGAAGTAACTTTTTGAATATACTCTTCTATTTCTTCTTCTGTTTTCACAGAAAAAGGCAGCTCCATCACGCCTTGACTGATAGATTGTTTTACCTCATTTTTTAATTCTTCAATGGAACCAATGCATTTTTCTTCTGTGCCTTCTAGAGTCCGCCAAATAGGTAAAGGAGTACCCCAAAACCTGCTGCGGCTTAGGTTCCAGTCCACCATATTTTCCAACCAATTGCCAAACCTGCCGGTACCGGTAGATGCGGGCTTCCAGTTGATCGTTTTATTCAATTCAATCATCCTATCCTTTACTGCAGTAGTTTTAATAAACCATGCATCCAATGGATAATAAATAATAGGTTTATCAGTGCGCCAGCAATGCGGATAATTATGTTCGTATTTTTCTACTTTGAATGCGCGGTTCTGTTTTTTTAGGGAAACAGAAATGTCCACATTTACATCCTCGTAATCTTTATCATCTTTGTAATCTTTTACAAATCGTCCACTAAATTCTCCTACACCCTCTACAAATTTTCCTTCTTTATCAACGAGCGTTAATATCCCGAGATTATTTTTCTGTCCGGTTTTATAGTCATCCGCACCAAACGCGGGAGCAGTATGCACAATACCAGTTCCATCTTCAGTAGTTACATAATCGCCAACCACTATTTTAAAAGGTTCCGCACCTGGAGTTATTTCATGAATATTCTCCAACGAATTTGCATCAAACGGCATCAATTGTTTGTAAGAAATTCCATTTAATTTTTCTCCTTTACACTCACTTAAAACTTTCCATGGAATGGATTTCTGAGATTCATCATAATTATCAAAATCACCGTTTTCGCTTTCCGGCTTAAAGTATTTCGATACCAATGATTTTGCCAAAACCACATTTATTGGAAGGTGGGTATAAGGATTAAAAGTTTTTACCAATACATAATCAATATTGCTTCCTACTGCCAATGCAAGGTTGGAAGGCAATGTCCACGGAGTGGTTGTCCATGCTAAGAAGTAGAGTTCATTGATACCTTCTCCAAAAAGAAATTCACTTTTATCATTTCGAATTGCTTCGAACATTACAGTAGCACTTGTATCTTTTACATCTTTGTAAGTGCCAGGCTGATTTAGTTCATGCGAACTTAATCCTGTTCCTGCCGCTGGTGAATAAGGTTGAATACTTACGCTTTCATACAAGTAGCCTTTCTTATACAATTCCTTAAGGCACCACCAAAGTGTTTCAATATAGTCGGTTTCAAAAGTGATATATGGGTTTTCAAGATCCACCCAATAGCCCATTTTTAAAGTAATGTCATCCCACTTGTCTTTAAATTTCAAAACCTCGCGACGACATGTTGCATTATATTCTTCAACCGAAATTTTAGTTCCAATATCTTCTTTAGTGATTCCTAATAATTTTTCAACACCCAGTTCTACAGGCAGTCCGTGGGTATCCCAGCCACCTTTACGATGTACCTGGAAACCCTTCATGGTTTTGTACCTGCAAACCAAATCTTTTATAGTTCTGGAAATCACATGGTGAATACCGGGCATACCATTAGCACTTGGCGGTCCTTCGTAAAAAATGAATGGAGTGCTGCCTTCTTTAGAGCTCACACTTTTTTTAAACGTGTCCTCTTTTTTCCACACTGCGAGAATTTCATCTGCAATATTGGGAAGATTCAACTGTTTGTATTCACGATATTTCTGCTTCATTCTTAAATCTTCATTCAAAATAAAAAAGGATGCAAAGGTACAATTATTATACACGTATTTTTTAGGAGTTTAGATAAATACCTGAGTATCGGGCTACTGGAACTTTGATTTTCTCCCGTAGTTTTTTTTTAATGTTTATAATTTTTTAAAAATGTATTTTATTAAATAGTCTATTAATTTGGCATAGTATTTATAACCCGATTATAAAACAATTAGTATTCAAATTCGAACACTATGGCCGTTGCTAACTTAAAACACTGATATTACCTGGATTCCTCATGCAATGTTTTTGCAAATGGTTTTTATTAATAAATCAGAATAGCGGTTAAGTTTTTTGAGGGTTGGGAGATTGATTTTTCCCGGCCCTCTTTTTAACTTTCCCCAATAGAAAATGGCCCCCTTTGTACAGGAAGGCCATTTTATTATTTTAAGAGCTTTTTATAAGTTTACCGAGCCGTCCGCCTGGTAAGTATATCTAAATTTATATTTTACAAATTCAGGTTTAGGGCCGCTGAACGGCAAATAATCTGCTGACAGCATTTCCATTTTTACATATTTATAATCAGCGGTTTGAAATACGAAAAACTGACCTGCTTTAGGAGTAAAGGCGTGGGTCATAGGATTATAATCATACCATCCATTATTTAAACTGGCGTTGATCGCCGGCTGAGTGGAAGTAGTATCATAAGCATATCCTGTATTAAAAGCCTGCTTGAAACTTTCGTAAAAACCATTCACTGTTATGACTCCTGCATTTCCAGGGCCACTGGCATGGCTATTCACAATAATATTAATATACCTGATGCCAAAGTCCCATTTAGTGGAGGCAGAGTCACTTATCGGAACCACTGTTCCATCTTTAAAACTGAAGAGAGAATAGTGGCCATTTTTTGTGTCGAACGATACTGTCAATGAATCTGTTTTTGATACAGGAGGTTTAGAATTATCCGAATCATTTTTTTTACAAGAAATCAGCCCAATCATTAGCGTTGCAAAAGCCAGCGCACCCGTCGTAAGAGTTTTCATTTTCATTTCTATTTATTTTTCTAGGTTTAAATTGATGTTTATAAAATAGGTTCTGCCAAATATTCCTGGCATTTGTTGTTTGTTTGTGTAGTTTAGAATATTTTCTAGTCCACCCTGTATTTCTAGTTTTTTTCCGATTAATTTGGAAATGTTGGCGTTTAGAAGTGTAAAGCCTTTTATATATTCCCGATCGTCGTCCAGGATACTATTCCCGTTTACAAAACCATTTAGCCCATCAAATCCAAATCTGCCGCGGTATTTTGCACTTATAAAACCTGACATTTTATACCTGGTATTTTTATAGAGCAAACTCATGTTTGCTGTATTGCGGCTTCGGTTAAAGAGTCCTCCATATTCTGACATTTTAACTTTTGTGGTTACATTAGTAATTGGATCACGCCGATACATCTCACCCTTTTTAATTTTTTGAACAATCTCTTTATCTTTTGCAACCAGGTATTGATATCCGCCGGACAAAGAAAAATTATCATTCAACCTGTGAGAAAAATTGGCTTCCAATCCGGTGGTGAATACTTTGTTCACATTTGCGTAGGAAAAGAATCCCTGGTTGTCGGTGGTTTTAAAAGGCAAACTAAATGACTCGATCAGGTTACTAATATCGTTTCTAAAAAAATTAATCTTGATAACTGACTTTTGATTAATGGTGTAATCAGCGCCGACATTGATACCTACGGATTTTTCAGGAACCAGGCCAACTTCTTTTAGGTAGGGGTCTATATTAGTGGAAGGATCCAGACGGCCGATATCTTTTAAATGTTGTAGAACATTTCCCAGCTCACGTGCCCCAATAATCGTATAACCTATTAATGAGTTATCGAAGTTTAAAAACTGTTGTCTAAAATCAGGGGCCTTGAATCCGGTTCCGATACTACCCTTGATAATTAAATTGGATTTTATCTTGTGCGCAATCGCAAATTTTGGACTTAACTGTGCAGGGTACAATTGATTCTTGTCAAACCGGGCGCCTATAATAATATTGGTTTTGTTTCTGATATTAATTTGTTTTTGGGCAAATACATACCATGAATTTAAATTCTGAAAAGTGGCATACCTCGTTGAATTAATCGATTCATAATTATATCCCACACCGGAAACGAGCAGAGCAGCCGGATCTTCACCAAAATTAAATTGGATTTCAGGCTTTAAAAGAAATTGCTCAAGGCCAATATGCTCATACAACGAATCTGTAGCCTTCACAAAAACTGAGGCGTTATTAGAATAAGTTGTTGCATAAACAGAACCAAAATAATTGATCTTGCTATTAACGGTATGCTGGATGCGCGCATACACACTTTTATCAGATTCAACGGTATTGCCGCCCACAGCTTCCGCCTTCATGTTTGGATAAATAAGGTATTTATTAGTTTGGTTGCTGGTAGAATATCGTGCTGAAACGGATAACTTGGTTTTCTCATTTATATCATAAACAAATTTTCCATTGGCAGTGTAATCAACAAAAGGGTCAATTGTTTTTCCATAAATATCCGGATCGAAATCGTACCCGTCGCTACTATATCTTTTCAAAAAAAACTGAACAGCAGTTTTTTCAAACTTTTTTTGCGCAAACGCTGATATACCAGTGGTATTATTAGTTCCGTAGTACGCCTGGAAATGTAATTGGTCCGCATCAGGTTGCTGTGTGATAATATTGATAACTCCAGCCAGAGCATCGGAACCATAAAGACTGGTAGCCGGCCCGCGTAAAATTTCTATTTGTTTAATATTTCCTACAGGGAT
>JBDSHT010000041.1:0-9479 GCA_039918315.1 Ginsengibacter sp.
CAAAGAGAGGTTAACAGGCTCCTCATAAAGGGGAAAATATTTCCATTTCGTTTTGACAACGATGAAGAAGAAAAGTTTATGGATAAATCTATATCGGAAATGAAAATTATAGTACCAGGCTAAGTAGTATTTTATTCTAATTCTGCTATCTGCTTAGTCGATTATTAAATTCGTGAACTATGTTTGAGAAAGTAAGTGCTTCTGAATCTGTTAGCCCTTTTCCAATGGTTGCGAAAGAGCATTCGCGTTTGCCTCCGGAATCTGCTTCTAGAACATAACCAATTAAGATAGGATATTCTGAATATTCGGTACCGGGTGAGCCTCCTTTTTCAAATTTTGGAATCCCATTTTCATACGATTTTACATTTTGCGCAGTAGCCGAAAGCATAAACAAGCCAACAGTAGTTACAGGCATATATTGGAAATTGAAAAATCCAAAATAATCAGTAGCGCCAATTGTATTAAATATTGCCATTTTATTATAAGGGAAAACGTTGTCACTGCATCCCATATCGTAGCCATCCACAGTATTTTCGGTTCTTGAAAAATAGGAGATTGCGTTGTCCTGATTATTCAGGAGTGTGTCATAGAGGTGCGTATCAGCATAATCATTTGTAGTCGGAAAAAGTACGCCGGTTGGTGCAAATACCGGGGTACCGTGAAAGCTAAGTCTGAAAGCTGTATCTATATCTCTTGGATCTTTTAAATTCCATTTAGTGGTGTTTGCTGTACCACCTACCATCGGATAGAGCGCATTGAACTTATTCCATAAATCCGCAACTTTTAATTGTTTTACCAAATTGTCTATCGCATGGGTGATAGAAGTGTCCTCAATTTGTACTTTATTTAAAAAATTTTTAGCATCTGAATCCAATTGATGCGTTTCGTCTGGAGCATCGGGTTTTGATATCTGCTTTTGACAACTATTAATTACGAGAGAAAAAACCAAGATAGCACAGGCTTTGAAAAATAATTTCATATTTCAGGGTTGAGGTTAAGAGGCTAAATAAATAAAAAGATTATATATAATAATCTTTCCAAACTTATAATCTAATTCTATGCCAAACGGCTGCCGACAAACTTTATTGTGGTCTTTTTACAGTTTATTTTGGCAAAAATACCTAAATAAAACTAGTTGATACTTGAAAAGTTCATTAGTATTGGATACTGTATTAATTTAAAAATTTAAAGGTATTTTATGCGTAGAAATTCAATATCACCGGGCAACAACATCTTTGGGGAAAGATAATGCGATGCCTTTTAATTACTTTTACCTTATAACAATGAAAAAATACATTTATGAACTATTGGCTGGTTAAGTCGGAACCCTCTGTATATAGTTGGGACAAATTTCAAGAGGATAAAAAAACTTTCTGGAATGGTGTTAGGAATTATGCAGCACGAAATAATCTGCGTGCTATGAGGAAAAATGATGAGGTGTTTTATTATCACAGCAATCAAGGAATGGAAATTGTAGGAATTGCAAAAGTGGTAACAGAAACTTACCAGGATCCTACAACTGATAATACCAATTGGGTGGTTGTGGATTTGAAACCGGTGAAAAAATTAAAGAGGCCAGTAACCCTTGCTGAAATAAAAAATAGCAAACCTCTTTCGGAAATGGAATTGGTTAAAAACTCCCGATTATCTGTGCAAAAAGTCACGCCTGCTGAATGGGATTCAATTTTAAAAATGAGCGGTGAAAAATAGTTGACATAAAATGTTGCAAAGATTTAATGACCGGTATTGATGAAAGATATTTTTAAAAAGAGTTTACAAAGTTTGGCTGAAAAGAACCTATCTATGAGGAAACATTTAGTGATATTAACGGGCGCAGGCGTGAGTGCTGAAAGTGGACTTCCTACATTTCGTGATTCCGATGGACTTTGGATGGGACATGATGTGTATGAAGTCGCGAGCCCTGATGGTTGGAGAAAAAACCCTAAAGTAGTTTTGGATTTTTACAATCATAGACGCAGGGACGTTGAAAAAGCATTGCCGAATGAAGCACACCTTGCAATAGCTTCGCTTCAGAGTTATTTCAAAGTGACTGTCATTACGCAGAATATTGATGACCTCCATGAACGAGCCGGCTCTAAGAATGTTTTGCACCTGCATGGAGAAATATTTTCTATGCATAGTGAGGCAGACGATACTGTAATCTATAATATCCGTGGAGACATTCATCATGGCGATAAGGCACCTGACGGTCATCAATTGAGGCCTCATGTTGTTTGGTTTGGTGAGCCCGTTCCTAATATTTTACGTGCAAGAGATATGATGGCAGAAGCTGACATTTTTATTTTGTTGGGCACTTCTTTGCAAGTATATCCGGCTGCGGGATTGATTGAATATTTAGATGACAATGTACCCAAATACATTGTTGACAAAAATCCTCCTTTCACTTCCGCACATCATAATTTTTATCCAATCAAAAATTCTGCTTCCGCAGGAATGAAGGAATTGTCTGATGGTTTAGTTGCAGAGTATGGCTAATAAAATCAATCTAATAATTAAAAAAGCCCCGAAATTTTCAGGGCTTTTTTAATATAATTTGTTGAGTTTTATTTTGTCTCCTTCGTGATAAAATCTCCTGTCGCCTTTATGTTTTTTGAATATTTTTCATTTACGGATTGAGGTTGTTTTTCTCCATCAATAAAAAGTACTCCATCCTGTACCGCGACTGATATTGTACCTACTTTTATTAGATTATCTTTCTCCAAGAGATCAATAAAATTCTTAACTTCTGACTGTACCTTTTCGGAACTATTGGCAGCTTGCAAAGTCCAGACATCTTTATTATTTTTTGCATGATCGGCTATAGAAGATTTTTCCAGCAAGATCAAATTTTCCATTTTCAACTTTCGGTTCTGTTCTATTTTGCCCTGGTGCATGCTGGCAAGCGTAGGAGCTATTACCAAAGAAATAATACTCATCAACTTGATTAGAATGTTCATGCTCGGTCCGGAAGTATCTTTAAATGGATCGCCAACTGTATCGCCTGTTACGGATGCTTTGTGCGGCTCAGAACCTTTAAAATAAGTTTCATTATTTATAACAGCACCTTTCTCAAAAGATTTCTTTGCATTGTCCCAGGCACCACCGGCATTGTTCTGAAAAATACCCATCAATACACCGCTTACTGTAGCACCTGCTAAAAATCCCCCAAGTACTTCTGGTCCAAAAGCAAACCCCACAATAAGTGGTGAAATAAAAGCGATAGCACCGGGCAACATCATCTTTTTGATAGAGGCGTTTGTAGATATTGCTACGCATTTATCATATTCCGGTTTACCGGTTCCTTCCATAATTCCTGGAATAGTTCTAAACTGACGGCGAACTTCTTCTACCATTGCCATGGCTGCTTCACCCACTGCACGGATGGCCAATGAAGAAAAGATAAATGGAATCATCGCTCCAACAAATAAACCTGCCAGTACATCTGCACGATAAATATCGATACCATCTATTTTTGCAATACCAACAAATGCTGCGAACAAAGCGAGTGCAGTCAGAGCTGCAGAAGCAATAGCAAATCCTTTACCGGTAGCTGCTGTTGTATTTCCTACAGCATCAAGTATATCTGTTCTTTCGCGAACTTCTTTTGGCAATTCACACATTTCAGCAATACCTCCTGCGTTATCTGCGATTGGTCCGAAAGCATCGATTGCTAATTGCATAGCAGTAGTTGCCATCATACCTGCAGCAGCTATTGCAACACCATATAATCCTGCACACCAGTAAGACATGAAAATACCTGAAGCCAAAACCAATATCGGGAGCATGGTACTTTCCATCCCTACTGCAAGTCCACCAATAATATTAGTAGCATGGCCTGTAGAAGATTGACGCACGATTGACATCACAGGACGCTTGCCCATTGCGGTAAAATATTCAGTGATGATGCTTATTAAAGTACCAACTATTAATCCCACTATAATAGCACCATATACTCCGTATTTTGTGAATTCATAATTTCTCAAAACCATATTATCATCAGGCATAATCCACATTACTAAAAAGTAAGAAGCGATGGCTGTTAGCACGATTGAGCCCCAGTTTCCGAGGTTCAGAGCTTTTTGTACCACTGCTGTATGCAACCCTGCACTGTCTGATATTTTTACCATCAATGTTCCTATAATAGAAAAGATAATACCCATTGAAGCAATAAGCATCGGTAATAAAATTGGAGACATTCCGCCAAATGCATCATGAGATAGAGTTTCTCTTCCTAACACCATTGTTGCCAATACCGTAGCCACATAAGAGCCAAATAAATCAGCACCCATACCTGCAACATCACCCACATTATCTCCAACGTTATCTGCAATAGTCGCCGGATTTCTTGGATCATCTTCCGGAATTCCGGCTTCTACTTTCCCAACAAGATCAGCGCCTACATCGGCAGCTTTTGTGTAGATTCCTCCTCCCACACGTGCAAATAAAGCGATACTTTCTGCACCCAAACTAAACCCTGTGAGGATCTCAATAGTTTTTTCCATTTCTAATGAATCTACTCCTGATTCAGGAGCAAAAATGGCTTTTAAGATTATAAATAATCCACCTAAACCAAGTACTGCCAGGCCGGCAACACCAAGCCCCATCACACTTCCACCGGTAAACGATACTTTAAGAGCCTGGGATAAACTGGTACGGGCAGCCTGTGCGGTACGCACATTAGCTTTGGTTGCAACACGCATACCAATGAAACCCGCAAGAGCACTTAAAACAGCTCCAAGGATAAATGCCAGGGCAATAGTCCAATGACTGTTTTCACTGCTGTAGCCCATTACTCCTAAAAGCAAGGCAGCAATTACAACAAAATAGGAGAGGATTCTGTACTCTGCTTTCAGAAAAGCCATAGCTCCGTCAGCAATATAAGTACTGATTTCTTTCATTTTTTCGTTACCGGCATCCTGTTTATTTACCCACTTAAATTTTATAAAGGTGTATAGTAATCCCACTATACCCATTGCCGGAATGATGTAAATCAAATTAGTCATATCAATTTTTACTTAATTTTTAGGGTGGCAAAAATAGGGTAAAAAGGGGTAAGATAATAGCGCAAATACAAAATATCTCAATTTGAGAAACCATCGTGGCCGGTCGCCTTCTATTCAAAAAGATTAAATATTTCTTTAGGTTTAAGAAACACTTTATTTTGGTAGAATAAATAAGGGGTAGAATTATATTAGTCTCTTGAAAGCGTCTCCCAGATAATTGACTATGTCGCCAGCGATCATAGCTTCTTTTGAAATTTTGTTTGCGGCTATATCGCCCGACATTCCATGAATATAAACTCCTAAAATACATGCGTGCATGGGAGAATATTTTTGTGCCAAAAGTGATGTGATGATTCCGGTAAGTACATCACCAGATCCTGCGGTAGCCATTCCCGCATTACCTGTGGAATTAAAATATCCTTTGCCTTCTGGGGTTGCTATAAAAGTATGATGGCCTTTCACCACTATGTAAACGTTGAGCGATTTGGATTTTGCCAAAGCGGTTTCAATCAAATTAAAATCCGAATTCGTTTTGCCAAACAATCTTTCAAACTCCTTTGGATGCGGTGTAAGAATGCTTTGAGGAGGAATGAATTTTCTAAGTTTTCGATTTTGACTGATCACATTTAATGCATCTGCGTCTATGACTATTGGCTTTCTGAATTTTTTAAATAATTTCTTTAATAATTTTTTATGCGAATCTTTTTTACCAATACCGGGACCTACACCGACAACATCATAATTTTCAAGATTGGTAGCTTTTTTTAGAAAATGATTTCCTGATATGTTACACATTGCTTCCGGAACTGAAGACTGCATAATAGAGTAACCTACTCCCGGAACGACACAGGTTAATTTCCCTACACCTGATCTGAGACACGCACCGGCACTCAAAACGGAAGCACCCATCATACCAAAACTTCCCGATAACAGGCATGCATAGCCGTAAGTTCCCTTATGAGAAAACGGATTGCGTGGATTGTATATTTTCTTAATCAGTTCCTTGTCGATTAGTTCATACACACTATTCTCTTTTTCGTGGAATTCTTTTGAAAGTCGAATATCCAACGATACAACCCTACCAACAAATGGTGCGTTTTCTGCCATTAGAAAAGCCAGTTTTTGATTTTGAAAAGTGAGTGTAAAATTAGACTTTATCGCTTTATTATATTTTGAACTTTTATCAGCAAATAAACCGCTGGGTATGTCAATAGAAATTACCGCCGAAGCATTTCTATTAATGTGCTTGATTAACGAAAAATACAAACCTGAAGGATTTTTATTTAACCCTGTTCCAAAAAGTGCATCAATAACAATTTCATTTTTTAAAGAAGGAAATTCATTTTCATTTTCCAGGAAAAATATTTCATTGGAAAGGGTGCGTAACCTTTTTAAATTCTTTTCAAAATCAGGACTTAAACTTTTTTCTCCTAAAATAAAAACGGAAACAGCGTATTTTTTTTCAATAAGATGCCTTGCGATTGCTAAACCATCGCCACCATTATTTCCCTTTCCACAAAAAACTATAAAGGATTGTTCGCCCTGGTAATGATGCATAATCCAGTTGCAGCAGGCAGTAGCAGCCCGTTCCATTAAGTTGAGGGAAGAAACCGGTTCGTGCTGAATGGTAAACTGATCCCAGGCTTTTATTTGAGAAACTGAAAATATCTTCACGAAAAAAATTTACATGAAGATACAAAGTGAAAAAGGGTTGGCTAAATATCTAAATATCTTTCAGTGATAATGTTGATGTGGTGGGCAGCATGTCCGATGATGGTATAACCCAATGCTAAAACTGAAATTGTGTAGTCGCTAACCTGTCCGGATCTTTTTAATTGCTCTGGTGAAAAGAACTTGAAAAGGTTCTCAGAAGATTTCCTGACTGAGATAAATTCTTCAATAAGTGCCTCCCACGATTTGCTATTTGCATCGGAATTAGTCGCATAAATATTTTCATCAAAAGTAGGAAGTGCCATTTTCTCCTTCCTTGCAAAAGCCAGTGCTCTATAGGTGAATATTCTTTCAGCATCCGAAATATGTTGAAGAATTTCTTTGATGGTCCATTTTTTTTCTGCGTATTTGTAAGTTGAGTCCGCCTCAGAAATTTGTCGGAAAAACCGGGTTGCAGAAAGTTCCTGGTTGGTGAATGCCGACATTAAATCGTCTTCTAAAACTAATTTTATATAAGTATTAAAATAGGTTGGGTATGTATTTATTGATGGCCTCATTAAAAAAAGTTGTGCGTAAAACTAATTTTTTAAAACTTTCTTATTTGTTAATGAAACTTTAATTCAGTTGAATTTTAATGTTTAAAAAACAAAATATTATCTGAGTAAGAGTGTTTTTTAAAAACGAAAGATAGAATTTTTTTTATTTCATTTTGGTTTAAATAAAAAAAAGCCAGCATTAAAAAATGCTGACTTTTATATTTTTAATCAAGAGTTTCTTTATCCCTTTTTTTGTTTTTTGATTTTTGACTTAGGGAGAATTTCTTTGTCCAGGTCACGATCTCCTTTTAGAGTTGCTGCGAGTTTTACAGCCGAGTATGCATTTATTTCGCCACCTGTTTTAGAAATTTCTGAAAGGCTAACTAATTCTTCCGAGCCTGGCAAAGTGACTTTTTCAGTAATAGGTGAAACAGATTTTTCGATTACATATTTTACTTGTTCGGCACTTAAGTCTGGAAAATATTGCAACAACAAAGCCCCAAGACCCGCTACCACAGGGGCTGCCATGCTGGTGCCTGACATACTTCCGTATTTATCGCCACCCGGTAGGGTAGAATAAATACCGACACCCGGTGCAAATACATCCACTTCTTTTTTACCGTAATTGCTAAATGATGCTGTGAAGCCTCCATTGGAAATATCACCATTGGCTCCCACAGTAATATAATTTTTCGCCCGCCCGGAATTATTTAAATATTCGGGGCTGGGGAAATTAAAAGTACTATCATTATTTTTTGAATCATTGCCCGCAGCTTGCACCAGAAGGACATTTTTACTCGCTGCATATTTTACCGCATCATCTACCCATGATTTTTGAGGAGAAAAACTTTTCCCAAAACTCATAGAAATTACCCGCGCACCATTATCAACTGCATAGCGGATGGCATTGGCAATATCTTTATCATGCTCATCACCATCAGGCACAGCCCGCAACATCATGATTCTCACATTGTCTGCAATACCATTCATGCCTAAATTATTATCTCTTACCGCACCAATTATACCAGAGCAATGAGTTCCATGAGATGGTGTCCCGGCCATCACATCCGGATTGCCATAAAACCTGTCATTGATATCATCATAATTATCTTTTACAATATCGTTTCTAAAATTTTGCGGCGGAGCCTGCGAGGATTTTCCTTTACGCACCTTACCGCTAAAAAAGGCAACGATATCATTGTTCGTTATATCAAAACTGTTATTCATTTCGCACATGTCCAACATGATGGATGTAGCTACTTTCGCATCCGGCGCAAATGGAGAATATTTTTTGAGGTCATTGCCGTCATAAGTATTTTTTCCGAGGGACTTCATAATGATGGAATCACCTCTTTTTAAAGGAGGCAAAAGCCTTTGCATCATCAGCAGTTCTGCAGGATCTATATCATCAACAACATTTCCTTTTGCCCTTAAGAATGTTGTGTACTCCAGTTTCTCAGTCGCATTCATCTGCGTGGTATCTATGGTTTTGCCGTAATATTTTTCTTTCAGGTTCCAATACACACGGGCTCCTTCATAGGAATCTTCTTTTACGTTTTGTCCATCTTTATTACCCAAAAAATTCCAACCATACACATCATCCACGTAACCGTTTTTATCATCGTCAATTCCGTTTCCTGGAATCTCACCTGGATTGCGCCAAAGTATTGGCTTTAAATCTTCTTGCAATGTGTCGATGCCTGAATCAATTACAGCCACAATAACCTGCTTGCTTTTACGGCCTTTCAAAAAATCATAAGCTTTATCAAGACTAATTCCATAATGGCCTGTTTTATTTCTGTCTAATAAATGCCAGTCCTTCGGGGTTTCCGTCTTTGTAGAACCCAAATCCTCTTTCACTTCTGTTTGCGCAAAAGTGACTGTCGTAATTAATGAAAGGAATAGAATTGATAAAATAAATTGTTTAGCGAACTTTATCATTTAGGTATTTTTTATAGGATACAAATATTTGTAATTATTTGAAACTAAATACTTCCGGTCAGCATTATTATATTTTTTTTATGTTATTGTTTCAACTAAATATTTTTTGGACGTAGTCTATTTGAAAATAAAAGGAGCGATCGCTTCAAACAATTGCTCCTTTGTGATACCTCGTTTTTATAAACTTAAACCGTGAACTTGATTCCTTGTGCAAGAGGCAATTTATCAGAATAGTTGATAGTATTGGTTTGTCGGCGCATATAAATTTTCCAGGCATCACTTCCACTTTCCCTGCCTCCACCTGTTTCTTTTTCACCGCCAAAAGCTC
>JBDSHT010000042.1:0-97457 GCA_039918315.1 Ginsengibacter sp.
GTTTTTCAGATTTCCAACTTCAAGCATATCCGGATCGTTCCAGTGGCCGGGTCCTGCAAATTGCCATAGTCCATTAAATGCCGTATCGATTACCACGTTTCCTCCGGATGTATTGGCACAATTTAAAATTGATTCCATGGTTGGCCTAATATCATAAGAAGTCCTCCAGAGATGGGCAAAATCTTTTGCACCCCAAGCCCAGGACCCGTTGCCGAAATCAGAAATACTAAGAATCATCGGTCTGCCGGATTTCTTAATGGCCTTGCTATAAATAGCCATGTCTTCATCACTGGGTCTATTATTTTTTTCAGCATAACAGGCATCCAGTTTAACATAATCTACTCCCCATGAAGCAAAAATCTTCATATCGATTTCCTCATGATTGTAACTTCCCGGTAATTTATAACAGGTGAGATATCCCCTGCATTCGTATATCCCAAATTTCAATCCTTTGCTGTGAATATAATCGCCAATTTCCTTCATACCCCGCGGAAACTTTACAGGATCAGCAACTAGTTCCCCCTTGCTGTTGCGCTCGGCTGCCATCCAGCCGTCATCAAGAACGAGATATTCATAACCAGCATCCCTCATTCCTGAACTCACCATTGCATCAGCCGTCTCCTTAATATTTTTCTCATTAATATTTGCCTCAAAAATATTCCAGCTGTTCCAGCCCATTGGTGGAGTAAGCGCCAGTCCATCCTCTTTAACTACGTTCTTCCCTGGAAAAAGACCTAATAAAAAAAAGCAAAAGAAGATAAGGAGCATCGCAGAATTTAATTTTTTTCTTTTCAAAATTTGATTTTAATTAAGTAAGATGAATTCTCTTTAAATATTTCCATCACGATGATGAATAATATTATTAGAAAAATACCGACAGTGAAGGATTAAACTATCATCACAAATCTGAACTTCTCCAAATACCTATAAGTTTCCGGTCAAATTTAATTTCATTATAGTTCATTAAATAAACTTTTTGTACCCTATTATTTACATTTTTTATCATCGTAAAAAAGAGAATCTGCTGAAGTAATTTATAATTAATCCCGGTATCATATAGGAATTGCGATAAACATCCAAAAACGGCACTCATTCAAAATTTTCCCATTGAATTTCGAAAGATTTTATTTTCTATTTTTTTGACATCATTACCTACATTCGATCGGCATCAACTCTTATTTTCTTTAGTAATTGAAAAAAGAATCTTGAATTATGAAACATCAGATTGTTGTATTTATACTGGCATTTAGCTGTTCATCTCTTAGTGCGCAGGTAAGGCCCAACCATATATTTTCGGATAACATGGTTTTGCAACGGGATAAACCCGTAAAAGTCTGGGGTTGGGCTTCGCCGAAGGAAAGAGTCCAGGTAGTATTTGAAAGGCAGATTAAAACAACTATCGCTAATAGTAAAGGCGAGTGGAGCTTGTATCTCTCACCAATCCATCCAAGCAACAAACCCCAGGATCTTGTTATCAGTGGAAAAAATAAAATTAAATATACTAATATACTCGTAGGGGATATTTGGGTTTTGGGTGGTCAAAGCAATATGGAGTTCGATCTGGACAGAGTTTATAATGGCGACCTGGAAGTTGCCTCAGCTAATTTTAATAACATCCGTTTAATGACGATTCCCAGTGCTTCAGGACTACAATTAAAGAAAGATTTTGAACGCATTAATGAGTATGATGGCTGGCTGGACCGTTATGACAAAAAGGGATATTGGTTTGTTTGTTCACCTAAAACCGTAAAAACCTTTTCTGCCATGGGTTATATTTTTGGTAGAAGGATTTATATGGCTACTCAAATTCCTATTGGCCTGGTTGATGTATCAGTGGGAGGTACAACGCTTGAGGCATGGCTCTCCTCTGGCATGTTAGAGGGATTACCAGAGAATAAGAAAGTTATTGCTGAATGGGACAAAAAGATTAAAACATATGACCCAAAAGAAAACCTGGCTACCAAAATTATCAACTGGGAAAAGCGTTCTGAGATCAGAAAAAAACAAGGCCTGGAAGCGGCACCCAAGCCAACAGAGCCAGACCAGGACCCTGCACTTGACAGGAATTATCCGGGTGCATCTTATAATGGAATGGTAGCGCCGATAGCAGGTCTTTCTATTAAAGGAATTATATTCAATCAGGGTTATAATAATGCGCTTTCCAGTGATTCCAGGCCACAGCTTTATGCAAAAAATTTTATCAATCTTATCGCAGACTGGAGAAAAACTTTTAATGATGAAAATTTACCTTTTGGAATAATTGAATTAAGTGCTGGAGGCACTCCCCAGACATTTGAAAATTACGAAGTCGAAATGACAGACGCTGCCCCATTTATAAGAGAGGGACAATTTAAGGCATATAAACACTATAAAAATACAGGCTACGTAGCCATCTATGATCAGCAGGAAAACTGGTACCATCCCAGGAAAAAAATTCAGGCTGGAGAAAGAATTGCCCGCTGGGCATTAGATACGCAGTATCATTTTGATATGGGCTGGGCACCTGCGGAATGTATAGGGGTAGAAAGAAAATCCGATCGTATTACAATAACCTTCAGCAAAGAAATCAAAACATCGGATGACAGGCCATTTGACGGATTTTCTATTGCGGGTGAAGATGGTCATTTTTTTCCCGCCGAAGCAAAATACATGGTGAAGGAAAAAGACAAAGCAGGTAATGATATATTAGACAAAACAAAGCTTGTTATTTTGACTAATCTGGTGCGTGAGCCTAAAGAGGTAAGATATGCCTGGGCCAGAAATCCAATTGGTAATGTGGTAAACGACGCTGGCAGAGAGAGAGTAATCTTTTTACCCCAGTTTCGAACTGATTCCTGGAATTATCCGGAGGCACCTTTTGAACAAGATGAGTTAGCCGTGTACAGAAAAAAAATAATCGAATTGCGTAACCAGTCTGTAGAATGGATTAAACAAAGAAAAATTCAGGAAATAAAATCCTTGAATCCAGACTTATGATAACGAACAACCTACAACAAAAAACTTTTTATTCTTCTTCATACCAGCCATGAGCCTGGCGTACTTTGATCATCGTACTAAGAATATCGTTCCAGGTTTGCTGCCTTCTCATTACTTCATTCGGAAACATGCATCCATCCCAGCATATATGCCTGACCTTTTTTGTCAGGTTACCATTCTCATCGCGAAGCCAATAACCCGCATCATGAGGGATATCCAGTTTACCATTCGGATCCAAAGGCTGGCAATGACGGCCCGTCTTATCATGTGCTCCCGATCCAAAAACCGTCCCATCATTCTGTGCTACATGGAAATCAATGGTCCAAGGGCGCAGCACATCAGTAAGAGTTTTTAGCGCTGCATTAAACGTGGTGCGATCATTCCACTCAAAATCTTTCGGAAGGATCCTTTCTTCAGGACTATTCACTCCTAAAAGATATAATAGAGTATGTGCCATGTCTGCCTGGAATCCAATATTGGGGCGGTCCACGGCTTCGAGAGTATCAATCATTGCTTTCCAGTTATGCATGCCACCCCAGCATATTTCGCCCTCGGCAGCAAGTTTTTCTCCATAGTCATTTGCTGCATCACATGCTTCACGAAAAGTACCGGCAATCAGTTTTGTATTATTAAGTGGATCTTTTAGCCAATTTTCGGGATCACTGGCAGAATCAATACGAACTACTCCGGAAGGCCTTACCCCCAATTCACGTAGTTTACTTCCAAAGCGGCAGGTCTTGCGAACTACTTCAATAAAGCGGGCACGTTCCTCTTTGCTACCCATAGCAGATCCGCCAGTGGGAGGCCAAATCGGTGCAACGATACTTCCAATTTCGAGGTTATAAGAAGATACTTTTTCAGCCAATTTTTTTATTTCGTCATCACTACTGTCAAGCTTTATATGATCATCAAAAAGATCAATATCAATACCGTCAAATTTATGTCCGTTCACTTCTGCTGTAGTAGTTAACTCCAGTAATGTATCTAAAGAAATGATAGGTTCGGAACCTCCACCTTTCCCTACAATTCCCGGCCAGGTGGCATTATGCAACTTTGGATAATTATTTTCAGGCATGACAAAAGATATTTTTTAAGTTCTAATCTGAAGAGGAGTTATTGACAGTGTTAAGTTCTTGTTTTGAGAATTCATGAGAGAAATATTTTCCGAGATTTTAGATGCAAGCCTAAAATAAAGACATTTCAATTATAAATTATATTTTGCCTGCATTCGCTTTATCATAGAAATGCCTCTTCCTGCTATCTCCCAGGGATCAGAATATTCACGCCATACATTTATCGAATTTGCAAAGCTCTCATCATTTCTTGAAAACGCTTCAATGGTTAGCCATTCACTGTATTCAATTTCAGATAAAATAGAAAATATTTCTTCCCATTGAATATGTCCATCACCAGGCGCACCCCGGTCGTTCTCGCTTATATGAACATGTTTAAGAGACCCCTTCATTGACTTTAATGATGATTTGAAATCTTTTTCTTCGATATTGGCATGATGTGTATCAAACATTGGCCTGACATTCTCATGATTAGTCAGCATAACCAGTTTATTCAATTGTTCGATCGTATTACATAAATAGCATTCGAAACGATTAATAGCCTCGATGGCAAAAACAATACCCGACTGTGCCGCGTATTCTCCGGCTTTGTAAAGTAATTCAGCACTCCATTTATATTCATCTTCTGATGGCGGTCTGTTTCGGAAATTTGCAAATGCAGAGTGCATCGGGCCACAAATAGTTTTTGCCCCAAGATCATTCGCACGATCTACAACCCACTTCATTTTATCCAGTGCTTTCTCTCGTATCAATACTGATTCATTGATCGGATCCTCATCTTTCCCCAGAGCACATACCATTGTCACACCCATCTCAATACTTTTAAGAAACTTCCCATATTCGATATAGGGTTTAATTTCCATTATACCTACCGGCACTTCTACCCCGTCATAACCAATTTCTTTTAGCCGGTCAGTTACTGGATTCATTTTTTCTGAAATGATTGCTGTCCATAATAACAAATTGAACCCTATCTTATTCTTTCCTTTAAAATTTGTTAGCATTTCAGTTGGCTTATGAGGTGAATAAAATATTAAGATGAAATCAAAGTCTGCAGCACGTTTGCATTAAATATTCCATTTTCCATTGCTACTGAATCCGGGTCAGTAATTGCTTTATCACATTCATCTTCCACCACTATCCACCCTTCAAAATCGATCGACTTTAAGTAATTAGTAGTACTCACAAAATCTATCACGCCTTCGCCCATGGGCGCCCATTTTCCGTTTGAATAAATATCTTTATAATGAATACAATTTACTAACGAATGATATTCCTTTACTACTGATAATGGGTCCATACCGCCTTTTGCTATATGTCCCAGGTCAGGAGTATATTTAATTACCGTATTATCCAAACCATTGAGCAATATCTTATAATCTTCACTTGAACGGTATACTGACCCTGCCGGAGAATTAGGATGAAAGGAACAGCTTATTCCTCGATCTGCAGATCTCTTCCCAATAGCATTAATACAAGACAATAAGTTTTGCTGACGTTCAATAAGATTGAGCCGGTCTTTTCCGGGCATCTGCACTAAAAGAAGAAGAGTATTTGGAAAATATTCCAGGAAGCTAAGCCAATCATCTGCTCTTTTTCGTTCTTCTTCTGATTCGATTTTTTGTCTCCAGTTTTCCACATAGCAGAAGACCGGCATATCAATAGCATACCTATCAAGGGCTTCTTTCATCAATACCGGATCAGACAGATGGTGTAAAAAACTTGTTTCAGGTTCGATGCCTTTAAACCCGGCATTTGAGACCACCTCCATAATGTGTTCGAGTCGCCCTTTGTATTGCTCCCCGGGCATCTGCCATGTATAGGTTTCACAAGCTACTTTCATTTTACTCATGTTTATTACTTAACAAAAACTGAAGTGTTTCCTTATTAAATCTTTCGAGTTTCTCCCAGTGATGCACATGGCCGCATTGAGAGTAAAAACTTATTTGAGACTGCTTTATGCACTGGTGAAGCTCTTGTGAAAAAGCCGGTGGTGCCAAAATATCCATCGTGCCGACCGTAATAAAGGTTGGAACATTTATCTGGTGTAGTCTTTTTACACTATTGTGATGAATACATGCATTAAGTTGTCCTTCGAAACCATGTCTTGATTGAGGTGTTGGGTTTTTACCTGCGTCCTCAGCATCTTTTTTTAATGCTTCCATATTATTCTCATAAAAAGGTGGAGCGAAAAGCCATAGCTGAAGCATCTCCATGAAACGCTGTTTATCAACTGCATTCCTACTATATTTCAGATTCTCATAAACAGACTTAGTATAATTATTAAATCTTGCCCAGGTACTCACTAACAAAAGACTTTTTACTCTTAAAGGATAATTAATTGCTATTTCCTGTGCTATTGCTCCTCCCATTGAAATACCAATGAGCATAGCTTTTGATACACCTGCATGATCCATAACTGCAATAGTATCATCTGCCATCATTGATGTGCTGTATGGACCATTTGGTTGATCAGATAAACCAACTCCGCGATTGTCCAAAAGGATACACCGAAAATGTTTTTCATAGATTGATACATGTTTTTCCCAAACTTTTCCATCAGCCCCAAAGCCCATAATCATTACCAGTGGCTCGCCGGAGCCTCTTTCATGATAAAATATTTTTACTCCTTTAGATTCTACATACTTATAGTCCATTCCAGAATTTTGACAGTTAGTTATTTATTTTTTAATTCAAATTGTGAAGGAAATAATCCTTTTTTGAATAGCCCGAAACCGAACATTGTAGGCTTATATTCACTTATAAAATCAACATCAGCTTTGTCCGGGATCTGCTTTTCCATTCCCATGGCCCAAAAACATCCGTTAACAATCAACCGACGCAAATCCTCATTTAGCAGATCAATCGATGCCCCCATTGTAGTAGTAAAGACACGCCCTGTTTCTCCCTTACTACCCGTATATAATTTTGTCCATGCAACCGGCATTATGGATTTATTAAGGTTTACCGGGGATTGAGGTATCATACCATTTGTGCATTGACCATATATAAGCACGTCTGCATTCCCAAGGTCTCTTACTGTGTAAACGTCACTGGGTGTCCAGATATCTTTCACACCGTTTAGGATTGGATTCTTTTTATCCTGTTCGATCCCGTTAACCAACCCGCGAGTGCCTTCATGCATGTGATCCCCATGATGATTCACCCAGGTCTCTCCCAATATTTGTCTCCCAAAGCCGTCTTCCCAACCTTTTAACCGACTTCTAAAATCGTATTTGGCATAGGAGCTATTCTTATTCTTTTTATAATTAAATGCATGTGTCGCAGTACGCAGGCCCACAACAGGTTTACCTGATTGTATATATTGATCAATATACTTCATTTGTGAATCAGGAAGCTCTCTAAATCTCGTGAAAATTACCATCAAATCAGCGGTTGCTAAATGTGCGAGACCATTTATGTTAGAAAGATTCATGGGATCAATTTCGGCCGTTTTAGGATCAGTTGCAAATAGAACTGTACAGGTAAACCCATATCTTTTTGCCATTATCTGCGCTAACATCGGTAGCGCTTCTTCCGATCGATATTCTTCATCACCGCTGACAAATACAATGTTCTTTCCCTTACCGGGACCATCAAATCCCTTATATGTCACCCAATGTTTGGATTGTTGGGCTTGTGATGCCAGACTTCCAAACACAAAAATTATCAGTATTTGAAGCCATTTTATTTTAAATTCCATAATTAATTTTAATTACTTTTTTTTAATCTTATTTAGAAGGAACTTTATTTATAGTGAGATAAACAGAATTCTTTACTGTAATACCGTCTTCGCCTTGCAACTGAAATCTTATTCGCATGGTATGTGCAGGGCCAATTTCGGGGATATGTAAGATCACCGCTTTGCCGTCATCAATCAGCGAGACATTTTGAATATTTACCGTATCAATGCCTTCCTGACCTGGATTTTTTACAGAATAATCCGCAGAGCCGTAATTGTGAGTCCACTTGTAGTTCCATTCTAAAACTTCATAATTGGATGTTTTACGGGAAACAGCACCATCAAGTTTGAAATTAAAACTTAATTTGATACCATTGCTTACAACTTCTGCATCCGTTATCAGATGCCCCTTACCACCTTTATATCTAATTCGACTTAGAGCTCCATATTTTATTGAAACCCCATCGTCCCATCCGGTTAAACCTGTCACATAAATATCCTTATCCACCGGATTCACGCTGGCACGTTGGATACCTGCTTCCATCTGAAATGGAAGCGCCACCATAGCACCCTGAGAAACACCATCCACATTGTGAGGCAGAAAGTAGTAAACCCATCCGTGTCCGTAACTGGTGTGAATCATATGATTGCCAAGTGGTCCCCAACTTTTATCACTCCAAATACCTCCACCCGGAGAATTATCGAATTCCTGCGGAATCCAAAGAGTTGGTGGATAGAATGTCTCCGGAACTTTAACAAGTGCAGGACTTATAACCATACCGTCCCTGTTTTCTTTCGCAATTTTGACACCGTCAGGACTCCAATTTTGAGTAACAAGATTGGGGACATACCCATAAAATTCTCCTTTTTCTATTAGGGTAATCTTATTAGCAGGCTGCCAATTGCCCTGATTGTCACTTACAAATATCTCATCCTTTGGAGAGATGGTAATACCATTAGGCACCCTAAATCCTGTGGCTATCGTTTCTCCTTTTTTTCCATCAGCAGAAACTTTAATAACATTTCCAGGAGATTTATTATCGGTGTATTCACCAACTTTGGTATAATAGAAATTTCCTTTGCTGTCGGTTGCGAGACCAAAGTTAAACGAGTGGAAAAAGTGCGATACATCCTGATCTGAATAGAAATTTTCATAAAAATCCGTTTCACCATCTCCATTAAAATCGTTCAATTTAAAGATCCCGTTATGACAGGTGACAAAGACTTCGTCATTCACGACATTCAGACCAAAAGGTTCATCAAGCCCTGAAGCGATTCTTTGCCAGGTTATTTTTTTGAGTTCTTTGTCGATCCCTGTCCCCAACCAAACATCTCCTGTATAGGTACCAAGCACAAGACTACCATCAGATTTGAACCCGAGACAAGTGGGCCGCAACCATGCAATATATGGATTGTTATAAGGCAATGTAATATTATCCACTGTATATGGATAGTCAGTCGGGATAGAAACTAATTTTTTTGATTCTGATTTATCTTTATCGGGAAAATAGATTGGATCATAGTGCGCTTTTGCTGCATTCAATTGACCTTCCACTTTTATTTTTGCTGGCCATAACATAGGACCACCTGTAGTCATCGTAGCAGGCATGATCATTTTCTTTTTGTTTTCGTTCTTTACATATGCCGCAAAATTTGTAAGATCCTTTTGGCCGACTCCAGATGTCCGCAAAACATTGAATGTAATGGTATTACTACTGGCAGGAATTGTAAGAATAAGTCTGTGCCTGTTATCAACCCTCCATTTGAGCCCTGCCTGATCTGAAACAATTCCTGAAGCAATGAAATTTCTCATGGAATTATTAATAATGTTGCTACTTACAAGAAGTGCGTTTTCAGGCGATCCATTCTTTTCAAATTTGCCATCATTGGTAATTACTCCATCCTTAAAAGTGCTTACTGTAGAATCATTTAGTTGTCCTATATAAATGCTTTGTTCCTTTTCCCCTGGCCCTATTTGAAGTGTCTGAGAAAGTATAACTTTATTATTATGATTAATGGCTTGTGGAAGTTCTAATACTTTTCTATCCATAATAGAATAGGACAAAATTACATACTTCCCATATTTGTAATTACCATGGTATTCCAAATATCCCGGGGCCAGTGGTTGACGAATCCCTGTTGTATTATTGAGGTCTTCAATTTTATTGTCATATGCCCATTGCCATAAACCCATTCCGGGGATTTCTGTTCCCTGTATAAATGGCTCTCCTTCTCCGCGATATTGTTTGTATTTAGTTGTGGACAAATCCAGTTTTCCTGTCCAAACAGCATCTGTCCCCATTCTAAGTAAGTTATAACTAATGTTCACATTGTTATCCAAGAACACTGTTATATCTGCACTTGAATGATGTTTTAATTGTGAATAAAGAGCAGGACCATAATCACTTTTACTGGATTGGAACCATTCCTGGCCATGAGCTAATGAACCCTGCATTGCCTGCGTTTTAATTTCAGTATTTTGTTCCTGAATTGTACCTTTTGATTTTGGAAGACTGGCAAGATACTTATCAGTAATTTTGAAAAACTGAGTTGGATTTGATTTCTTGATAAATGTCTCCCGAATATACTGGATGACATAATATCTTTCTTTTGGACTCAGCCAGCTTTGTGCAGGCATCATTCCTGATCCATTCGTAATCGTTTTCCACATATCATAAGGCCGGTCACCAAACTTAAGTTTGTCCTTATTAAAGGACCTTGCCTGAGGCAATGAGGCAGTTCCATCTTTTCCATGGCAGGCTATACATGAACTATTATATATTTCCATACCTCTTTTTAGTGTGGTAGAGTTAAGGCTTTTAATGACCTTTGCATGATCGATTCCTGGACCTGGGCCCTGAGGTATGCCACGAAAGGACACGATCAGAATTCCAATCATAAAACAAAGTATTATGCCATTTTTTATCTTATACATATTCGTTTGATTTTTGTAACTAATTATTTCCAGCGATTATTTTGCAAAAAAATTTGTAATACCCTACACCAAATTAATTGATTACCCTCTATATAAGCTTTTGATACCTTAGTCCGCAGTGATTTTAGTTTGACCTGAAAATCTCTTACTTTTTGCATGATTTAACTGATTAAAAAAAGATTCCGGTGGGCCCAGGTAGGAATCCTTAACGCCCCCTGTATTAATAACAATTTTATCGATTACAATTCCCGGATCAACCATCCAAATTTTTAAGGTATGTTGTCCATTTGTTTTAATCAAATGACTTGCATTCATAGTCATCAGGTTAGCCATCACATCTCTGTTCCTGCGCTGAACGGTTACGATCTGCGGGGTTTCATCGTCAAAAGCAACAGCAATCCTGCTTCCGTAATTCTCATTGATGGGTAATGAAGGAGTGCAATTGAATGTAGAAGTGACAGAGTCAGCCGTAAAGAAATAAATATTGTATTCCAAAAGTGGCAATTTGTTGACTATATCCTCGAGAGTTACATTAGCCGGTAAAGTTGAAGGCAGAACTGTAACTGATTCGCCGTTTCTTCCCAGACCTTTGATCACTGTCCAGCCAGCGCCGGCTACGTCCTTTTTTTCTGTATAATGCTCTGCCTCCATGGATACATATCCGTTACTTTCTACAAAACCATTCACCTGATCAGGTTCTGGTATTGTAGGATTAAAAACAGACACGTTCAATTCAAAATTATTTTTCGGTCCGGCTATTTTTATCTGTCCTTTTACCGTTTTACCTTTTGGAACTTTGTCCCAGTTGATGGTTACCCAAACTCTTTTTTCATGGTCAAAACTGCCAAAATTATTATTCAAAATGATCCAGTTATCAGAAACGGAACTTTTCCAGTTTATTGTTCCTGTGCCCGAATTAAACAAGTCAATAAATCTTTTATCCCTGGTATACCGGCTAAAGCCAGGTAATTCTTTTGCATCACCTCCTTCTGTTGCTATTTGGAGTGCGGCCGGACCCTCCCCGGAAAACTCACTGAGTGGTGGCATATCCCATTGGTGCCATTGTGCACCCCATGGGCCTGGCAGTGAAGCCATATGGTTCCATTTACTTCCAACGGTTAGGAGATGCTGATTGTAGTGATCTATGATTTCATTGATTTGTTTGTCTGCTTCAATTGCCAACTTTCCATAGTCACCCGCTGATGCTCTGCCTTCGATTCCATACTGGTTACTTTTCTGTCCATAAATCATCTTCTTGTTTTGAAGTGCAGCACATTTTACGTTATAAAGTACCATCTCAAAAAATGCATCCTTTTTTTCCAGAGGAATTGCCTCATAAAGATTGTCAACATCTTTTATTAGTTTATCATATTCATCAATTCTTCGCTGTGCTTCATCGTTGTAATTAATCGTGCTAAACCATTCCCAGCTTTTTACTCCCCTTGCAAACATCATCATCTGCTCCGGCCTGCGTGCATACGCCAGGTCATAATGTTTTTCCATTACAGCGGTAATACGGGCGGCATATGCTGCACCAAAATAGCTGGTCGCCCAATCGGTCAGGAATTTTTTTGGATTGCTTTCCGGAAAGTCCAACATGTTCCATGCCATTTGCATGAAATAATCAATTCCAATTTCATAGGGTTTAATATCTCCCACATTTACAATCCAAAGTTTCCTGGCGTTATAATCGTATGCTTTTTTCATTTCCGACCAGGTAAGTCCGAGAGAAGTTGAGTAGAGCCATGGATAGGCAGTTGTTGCTCCATTCAGCCATTGGAAATGATAATAAATACCAGATCCACCTGATCTTTTTTGTTCCGCCGCATCAGGCAATTGGCGTATGTTGCCAAAATTATCATCCGGCCAGCAAATGATAACGTCATCCGGAATTTTTAGTCCCTGATTATAAAGGTTGAGAACCTCCGTATAAGGAATCAAAATTTGCGGAACTTTTGTAATATCAGTATTCACCCATTTTTTTAAAATATCCCGTTGGTCCGTAATCACCTGTTCGAGTACCGGAACCGTTATCTCTTTACCAGGTTCATCATCCTGTCCTCTTTTCCCGAGCGTATAAATATTTTCATATTTACTGTTTTGTTTCACCCTGTCTTCCCAGTATTCATAGATATGATTTCTGTTTTGCACATAATCGAAAGGTTCTCCCGGAAATGCGTCATCCCATTCTGCACCTTTCATGTTATTCCTAAGCATTGGTTCAATATGAGATGAGCCCATCACTATTGCAAAGGTATCGGCCACTAATTTGTTCTTGCTAAAACTATTGAATGGTTTCGTATTCTGATGCATAGCAGGCCAGAGGTAATTGGCTTTGAGTCTTAATAAAAGTTCAAAAATTTTCCTATAGGCTACAGGCCCGATTCCGGTACTATCCTGTGGATCGATGGTTTTTTCCGCCCACGGTCTTAATCCCCACATTTCATCATTAATGAAAATACCCCTGTACTGAACGGAGGGTGAATTCATAATAAACCTGCCAGATTTTATCAAAAGGCTATGATGCTTTTTGACAGGAACGTCTGCAAAATAATACCATGGTGAAACGCCGATCTGTTTGGATATTTCTAATAATCCGTAAGCAGTTCCTCTTCTGTCGCTTCCGGCAATTACGAGGGCTCTGTCGATACCTTTAAATGGCTTATCAACTACCTGTATCAGACTACTTTCCCATTTATTCTTTACTTCATCAATATTGATTTTATGCTTCGAAATTAACTCTTTGATGAGACGGCTATTTTCGATAGTGCCGACGATGACGCAGATTTTTGAGATTAAACCTGGTTCGTTTTTTATGACCGGAAGGTAACCGGTCACACGCTTAACATCATCTGCAAATAATCCGGCAACCAGTAACACCGTTTTATCATCTCCGGAATCAACCAGAATGTCTGCTGCTGATTTATTTGAGAAAAGGCGAAAATTATTTGCTGCATTATTTTCGACAACAAGTTGGTTTGTTGATTGACTCTTTTGCCCCGCAAGAGAAAGGGCAAATAACGAAACAGTAAGTGACAGCAACACCTTTTTCATAATTTTCGAAATTTCTTATTTAATAATGAGTTTTGATTATCGTAGAATTTATATGTGAGGAAGTCTGTTACTAAATTAATCTACTTATTTCTCTTTCATTCCAATATTAAGAATACATGATAATAACTGTTAAAAATGGGTGAATAATTGATTTTTTTAGTCGTTAATAGAAGAATGAATTTCCTTTTGACATGCTTTCAATCTTTTTTTGAATCAACACGAGTATATTCCTGCGCCAACAGTTTCCAAAACTTATATCAAAGCTCCTGATGTACCGTTTCAAAAACTCTCTCTAATACCTGATTCAATTTTTTGGGATTGATTAATTTCCTTTCAATTTTTGCATGTCCCTCTTTAGTAAAAACTCTTTTAAAATCCAATACATGCATGCGATAATATTGGCTCAATGTCTTCTTCATAGTTGCGCCATTTTAAATGATGTTGTAAGTAGCAAGTACGATGCAATTATGACCGACGTCAATATCTAAAGATTGTTTGAAATAGTTTATTTTACACTCCCAAATGATAGTAAATAAACCTTGAGAATAATCACAAAGAAGGGATATTCAAGCCACCATACTTTTATTTAATTATGAACACAACAACATTTTCTTTTTTACGATTTTTTATAGTCTTTCTAATTTTGTGCCTGGTATTTTCCTACAGAGATCACAGCGCCAGCCGTGTGAGCAAAAGACCGAATATACTTTTTGTGATAGCAGATGATATGTCTTTTCCGCATGCATCAATTTATGGAAATACCGATTTACAAACTCCAGCTTTTGATGAAGTGGCAAGGAATGGCATATTATTCAATAACGCTTTTGCGGCAGCCCCGCAATGTAGCCCTTCCAGGGCTGCGATACTCACGGGTAAAAATATCTGGCAATTGGAAGAAGCGGGTACGCATAGTAGTTATTTCCCAAAAAAATTTACCGTTTTTACCGATCTGCTGGAAAAATCGGGCTATGCAATTGGATTTACAGGAAAGCCATGGGCGCCTGGAAACTGGAAAGATGCAGGCTGGGAGCGCAATCCGGTAGGACCCGGATTCAATAGCAAAAAATTACAGCCGCCGACAAATGACATAGCTGATTTAGATTATTATGGAAATTTTGTCGATTTTTATAATCAAAAGAAAGAAGATAAACCTTTCTTTTTCTGGTATGGAGGATACGAACCGCACAGGCCTTACGAGGAAGGCTCTGGTAAGACACGTGGGATAAATATAATGAGAAGCTCTGTTCCGGGATTTCTGCCATCTGACACCGTTGTAGCGAGTGACATTGCCGATTATGAATTTGAGATAGAATGGTTTGATAAGCAGTTGGGAAAGATGATTGATTTCTTAAGACAAAAAGGGGAACTTGAAAATACACTCATTGTGGTGACATCCGATAATGGAATGCCATTTCCCTCAGCGAAAGCAAACCTTCTGGAATATGGATCTCATGTACCATTGGCAATAAGCTGGCCGGCAAAAGTACACAAAGGCGGCATCTGTAATGACCTCGTTAGCCTTATTGATCTTTCCCCTACTTTCTTGCGTGTGGCTGAGATAGATAGTTTACCAGAAATGACGGGGAAAAGCCTTACAGATATCCTATTTAGTAATAAAAAAAATACAGAAATTCACAGAAGTTATGTGTTGACTGGACGGGAGCGGCATTCCCACTCGAGACCAGATAATCTTGGGTACCCGGCGCGTGCAATTCGCACCAATGATTTTTTATTTATCCTTAATTTAAAACCTGATCTGTGGCCTATGGGCAATCCTCCAGGGGATATTACCGGTGTCGGAATAGGATATAATGATATTGACGTCGGTCCGACAGAAAAATTTATGATACAGCACAGAGACCAGTTTCCTGGTATGTTTGAGGAGGGATTTGAAAAACGACCGGGAGAACAGCTTTTCGATATAAGACATGACCCTGCCTGCACCAATAATCTTGCTTCCAATCCTGAATACGCTTTTATTAAGAAAAATCTTAAAAATCAACTGGAAAAATTGCTTATTGAACAAAAAGATCCGAGGATGCTCGGATATGGAGATATTTTCGATAGCTACCCCCGCTTCGGTGGAATGAGAAACTGGCCTGGATTTAAAGAAAGAGGTAAATATAATCCTGCTTTTTATTAGTTCATAAGTTTGCTATCAAAATCTTAATTCATAATACTAAAACTGAAATGTCTTAGGCAGAGGTTCGACGATAAAAGCCTCAATTAAAGTTGCTGAAGCCGATTGCCGAATCTCAAAATCATCATCAGGAGAGATTTCGGCTATAACACCTGAGAATAAAGAATTACATAAAAACCTAATTAAATCACCCTAATTAAAGCTTATTCCTTTTCAGCACTAATGATTTTTTTTCGAAAGGTATTGGATAAGCTGTAATCCACACTTTTGGTTTAAAATCTGTTACTCCTTCCTTTAAGCCTAAAACAACAGCGTCAATTTTTTTATTTTCCATATCCTTTGAAAGTGGGATATAGTAAGTATAATTTGATTCATTTTTACTCACACTAAGTTCCCATGTATTACCGGGAAAGGAGACAGTTCGGTCAGGTGCACCAATTGGCTTTCCATCCACTCTTATAGCAGCATAAGCACCCTCAACCCCATGTTTCCCATCTAACGCAATACATAAATAAGAACCTTTGGGAATTTCGTTTAAAACAAAAGAACTTTCCCATGCTTTCTCTGCCTTTACAACACGCCAGTTTGCAAATAAATTCGAAGCACGCCAGTTTGAACGGTTAAGTGATTTTCCTTTGAGATATCCTTTAATTTCCAGGAGGCTTTCAAAATTCTGATTGAATCTGAAATATCTGACAGGAACCAACGGGTCCAGTTTTATGACCATCGTTTTACCCGCAAGAAATTCAACAACTTTCCATGTCTTCAAGTCTGTAGATATCTCAACACTAATAGCCTCATCGGTTTTCAAAGGTGGAATATTATATTCTCCGCCAGCCTCAAGAACAAGTTTATCAAGAGATACGTTTTTACCTAAATCCAACCGGAAGACACCTTTAGGTAGCGTACCCCACCTATGGCTTACCTCAAATCCACTGGACAAATCATTATCAAAAAGATATTTATCCCATATACCCCTTTCTTTAAATAATGGTTGATCAAATAACGCATTTCGGGCTGCAATCACCTGCGGAATATCAGATTTCCCTGAACGGTAAAGAGACCGCACCTCAAGTGCGTTGTTATCCGCTGCGAAGCAGGTAGCTTCATAGAGAGACTCCGCATCGTCCGGAACCTCACAGGAAATAAAGTCATCAAGAGCACGATGCCAGCTTTCCTTTAGAGAAGGTCCGGGAAATGAGACAGGAACAACTGCTCCCCTAATCATTCCAGATTCTTTATGACAATCAATTGTTGCTGACAAATATGATGAATACCCTGAAAGATTCATATTCACTTTTTCTCCAGGCATACCTAATAAATTTATTTGAACCTCGTCGCCTTTTTGATTTATTATTTCATACCTACATCCTTCAATGCCTGGCTCATCCCACTGAGGACTCACGCCAATCAGGCAAGATCTAAATGGAAGAACCTCTATTTTAATTTTTTGTCCCATCTCAAAGTGACCGATAACTTCTTCATAAGGATGAAACTGCCGCACTATAAAATTATTTCCCTTTGTTAAACCAATTTCCTGATCGAGACTTATTGTATAAGTGGAATTTTGCCAACTAAGATTTCTCAGTGTTATAAAGCGTGTGCTACTATCCCCCCTGGAAACAGCGTTTTCCCCATAATTATTTTCCGGTAACAACATCCCATTAACTAATAACTTATTGTATTTAGCATGCAAATTAAAAAGCCGGGCCAGCTTGGAAAATTCCTCATCTTTCAAAAGCCAGGGATTTCCATAAATCTCAGGTGCAAGAATTAAATTACGGTTAAAAGCCTGCAAAACAATATCGTCTTCCCAATAGTCGAGGCAGGAAGAAATACAAACACCATGATCCTCTGTAAGACGTTTAAGGCCAGGAACCCCTTCGCGAGCCAATGCACCTTGCCGGTGATGCGGGGCAGTTTGGGAATTGGTCATGTGAACATCTATATAAGTTTCAGCTCCTCCTAATAACGATGTGGTTGCGTAGGGTAAGGCTTTCCCGAGATTTAGGCGATGATTTAATAAGATAAGATCCGGACTATATTTTCGACACTTTTCCATCATTTCGATAAAGGCGTCCTGTTTTTCAGTTCTTAAATCTCCATTTACTTTATCAAATTTAAAAAGCTCAAATTTATATTGACGGCATAACTTAACCATCATATCAATTCTTGCCGTTTGAGAAGCCAATGTATTTCCAAAGCAATCCGGGCCACCCCAAATCCCCAGCCGTGTATTTATTGATGATGCCTTTTTAAAAATAAGATCAAAGCTGTTGGGAAATTGTTTTAAAAATCTGCTGGATTCCATATTGCCGCAAAAGCCTTTACCATCAATATTTCCAGCATCAAGTGCGTAAATATCTAGTTGCATTCCATACTTATCCTTTAACCATTTAAAAAAATCAACATTAATTAGCGTTTGCTTCTCGGTACTTCCTTCATTTGTGTTATTAATCCATGAAAAATATTCCGATCTAGATGGCGTGCTCTCGTCGGCACCGGCAAAAATTTTTGATTGGGTTTGTGCTTGCAGATTAAAAATGATAACGAAAATTACAGTTAAAAAAAATACCTGGTTTTTAATTGATACCATTTCATTAATTTTTAAATACTTGATTGGTTGTTATTTCTGGATTTGAAGGTGGTAAATCCGTTAAAGACTACGGTGGAGTTCCTTATGAATTTACCTTGCTGTGATCGATTTTATAATTTCCATTTCTAGTTTGATATTTGCTTATATTAATGCCTGGACATAACAGAGACGAGATAAATATTCTAAACTGCTGCTTCTTCTTTTATATCTACAAATGAAGTGTCAAGTAGTACGAATTGAAAAGGGTGCCCAATTATCTTAAGGCACCCTGGAGTAATTAAGTTTTGTTTGGTACTACTAAAAGTAAATTATTTTACACCTGTTCTAGTATCCCACCACATTTGGCCTCCCCACAGGTAATCGCCTGCTTTTTGTTTTACAAAATACTGTTTAGAATTCTCGGAATTCATCAGTTCTTCATCAGAAGGATATGGTGCACGGAAAGGACCTCTGTTATGGCCCGGATAGTATGAACCTACTGCGGGATAATCTGTTGGAGTATCAGTTCTTCTCATTTCAGCCCATGGCTCATTTTGCATGAAGGTCATAGCTATATACTTCTGTTTCCAAATCTTCACCAGTTTTTCTTGAGTGGTTCCACCCCATTTCGTTAAATCTTGTGTAAGATATCCAGCAATTGTAACATCCGCAATTTTTGGAGTCCCATCTACCATGACAGACAACTCTTTCATAGATGAGTAAACTCCTTCTTCATAGGCTTGTTGCGCAGCAGCGTCTCCACCAGGATATAATCCCCGTAAACAAAATTCTGCTTTTTCAAAGCACACTTCTGAGTGCCTGTAGTGAATATTAGGCCCTGTTGTGCCATTGACAACATAATAGTTCTTGTTGAAATAGGAGATATCTTCAATTTTAAAATTCTGACTACGGCCAACTCTTGATGTACCTCTGTATTGCCCATCAGAAATTGCAGGCGCACAAATCCTCATAAGACGTGGATCATCGTAAGATTTCAACATATCTACAATTCGTGATCCTCCACCACTGTGCAGAAGCAGGTTGTTCCAATACCAGTAGCCAATTTGCCAAGTATTGTCGCCTGCATAAGTGATCTCAGCCTTATCATCGATACCTTGAGAGATGGGATAATCTGAAGGATTCGCCAGAACTTCTGAAATAATTGATTTGGCAGCAGCTTCATTCACAAATGAAATACGTACGGCTACGCGTAAACGTAAAGAATTACAAAGTTTTTGCCATTTATGTACATCTCCACTGTAGAAAGGTTCTACAGTACCAATCGGGTCATTATGTTTTTCTTTAAACAAATCTGCGGCTGTTTTTAAGTCCTTGATTATTGAATCATATATCGATTTCTGGTCATCGTATTTAGGACGCAATATCCCCTCTGAAGCTTTCCCTGCTTCTGAATAGGGCATGTCTCCCCATCTGTCTGTGGCAATCTGCGTAATTTCGGCCCTAAATGTAAGTGCGGCAGCAATCATATTGTCCGATTTAGCATCTTTAGCTTTGGCAATGATGTCATTCAGATCATTCAGCGCGGAATAATAGCCCCCCCAATCTTCGCTTGTCCAACTCTGATAGGTACTGGAAATATCGGCAGGGTAGGCAGCTCCCCATCTGCCACCAACATAATTGGTACTGAGGTTAATATTATCGTTGCTAATTGCCATATAACCACCATCGAAGTTTATCATCGCTCCCGCAAGGTGGTTCGCCAGAGGAACTTGCACGGGAAGATTCGGATCCGTGTTCATCTCCTGGAACTTTTTTGTACATGCACTCACCAAAAACATAAGTGAGACAAAAGGTAATAGATATTTATATTTATTTTTCATTTGTTTAAATTTTAAATTTTTCTACAAAAAATATCTAGCTATAAATTAAAATGAGAAAGTAATTCTTGCTCCAATATTCCTACACACAGGTACTGTCATTTGCTCATAACCCAGTCCGATAAGGCTATTTCCGGATCCTACCTCCGGATCAATCCCAAACTTATTTTCTTTGCTGTGGTAAAGAATCGCAAGATTTCTGGCTATTAAAGATATCCTTGCACTACGCACATAATTTCCAAAATTACCCATTTTGCTTACAGGTAAGGTATATCCAATAGCCACTTCGCGTAACTTAATATATGAAGCGTCCACCACCCAGTTTTCAACTGACCTGGACCAATCACTTACCCATGCGGCACCGCTTATATTCTTAATATTCGGTTTTCCATCACTTGCTCTAACGGCATCCCAGATAACTCCTGTTTCCCTGATATTGTTTGCAGCTGTATACTCAAGTGCTCCCCCAGAACCTCCCCAGCGAATAGTACCTGCAACGAAGTCTCCACCTATCCGGGTATCAATCAAAACGCGCAATGATATATTCTTATAGGTGAATGTATTGGTCATGCCGCCGACCCACTTGGGAGTCACATTGCCAATCTCTTTATTATTATCTCTGAGTATTCTACCTGCATCGGTAACTAAAAGATTTCCATCTTTATCTCTTCGCATTGCATTACCGATGATGGTACCAAATGACTCACCTGGACGGGCTTCAATCGAGGATCCCCACATATCCGATATCCTGTATGTTTCAAGATCTTTGTAGAGTGAGTTCACTTTGTTTTTGTTTTTCGCATAGTTGATATCCAGATCCCATCTGAAATTATTGATTTCTATGGGTGTTGTATTTAGTATGAGCTCAATACCTTTATTTTCAATTTCTCCCGCATTTATCGTTACAGCATTATAACCTGATGCATTCGGGACGGCAACATTTATGATCTGATCCTGGTTCTTTGAATTATAGTAAGAAATATCTAATCCAATCCTGTTTTTAAAGAATTGAAAATTACCACCAAACTCAATTGACTTGTTTGATTCAGGCTTCAGAAATTGGTTAGGCAATGTGCCCGGCAAAGTATATAGTCCATTTCCATTCCAGAGACCGCCTCCGAGCGGCTGGTATGTTGGCTGTAACATATATGGTCGGGTATCCCTACCTACCCTGGCCCAGCCTCCACGTAGCTTACCATAAGATAATATGTCCGATGAAATATTAAATGCATCTGTAAATACAAAACTCAAACTTACGGAGGGATAAAAATAAGACCATGAATTCGACGGAAGTGTTGAGCTCCAGTCGTTACGGCCAGTTACACCCAGATAGAGGTAATTCCTATAAGAAATATTAACAGAACCAAAGAGGCTCTGTGTTTCCTTTTTACTGTCAAACTGACTAACTCCCTGTACTCCTTTTGCATTACCAATTGTAAACAGGTCGGGAACTACGAGATCATTTGCCTGTATATTTTTACTTTGTATTTTGGCAATCATCACATTGCTGCCAACTGTTCCATCAATCCTGAAGTTGTCTCCCAATTTTTTGTCAAACATGGCGATCAAATCATAGTTTGTCTCTGATTGCATCGTATTTGATTCGTTAAATGTGCCATTTAGCCCAGAGCCATCAGTTGCTCTAAATGTAAGCGCCAGATTAACACCTTTCCTTTTATCATAATAAAAATCTGTTCCGGCACGTGCTCTTAGTGTTAGCCAGTCTGCCAATTTCAGATCGAGAGATAGATTTCCGAAGAGTCGATTTCTATTCAGGCTACTGGTGTTATGCGCTTGCAGATAGGGATTCGGTGTTTCACCAACTCCAAAACTATAGGGATGCCCGGATGGCATTATGGTCTTCCAGTTTTCTTTTAAAGGTACAATATCAACCTGGCGAGGCATGAAGGTTACTCCCGACTGAGGACTGTTTGGTGCATCACCATAATATCCCTGAGCCGGCAAATTATCACTTCTATTGATTACATAATTAAAGTTAGAACTGAATTTTAACCGCTCATTCAATTTTAAATCACTGGTGAAAGCGAATGTATTCTTGCGATAATTAGTATTTGGCAAGGTCCCTTCTACTCTGTTATCATTAAGATATGCCCTCATAGAACCCAGATCTCCTGATTTTGAGAAAGCAATAGAATTATCAGTGGTGATCCCGGTTTGATAAAAATCTCTCACATTATTAGGATGAGATATCCATGGTGTAGCAATAGGCTTACCGTTGGCATCAAGTGGGCTGGTAAATTGGGGTAACACAAGTCCAATATCCAATCGTGGACCAAAGCTTGAAGGAGTACCATCATTTACACCGTTTTGTCCGTCTACATAACTGTATCCGAACCTCTGAGCATATTCCTGGTAGGTTAAATTTGTACCGTTTCTTGTATTGTAATCATGCCAATACCATTCACTTCCATTGGCACCTCCGCCATACTTATTTTGATAGTGAGGAAGATAAGGAAATACATCAGCAGTCACCGCAGAAGAAACCTCAACACCAAAACCTTTTGATTTTGATCCTCTTTTTGTAGTTACGACAATGACTCCATTAGCACCTCTCGATCCGTAAAGTGCCGCAGCATTAGCACCTTTCAAAACAGTGATTGATGCAATGTTGGTGGGATCAAGATCGATTGCACCATTACCAAAGTCTGCTCCATCATAAGGGTTTTTATCCGATTCAAAATTGATAAAGGGGGTTCCGTCTACTACCCATAGGGGTTGACTACTCGTAAAAGAACTTTCTCCCCTTATTACGATACGCGCAGAACCACCTACGGCACCGGTAGAATTTGTGACTTGCACACCGGCAATCTTACCTGAGAGTGCATTTACAATGTTTTCAGGTTTTACTTCAGATATTTGCTCATTCCCCACACTCTGAACCGAGTATCCCAGTGATCTTTTTTCTCTTGAGATACCAAATGCTGTAACGACAACCTCTCCAAGACCTACAACTCCTGGAGTCATGGTAAAGTTGTAAACATTGGAGGAATTTAAAGGTACTTCAATGGTTTGCATCCCTACAAAAGATGCCACAAGAGTCCCCTTCTTCTGATTCTCTTTCAGTAGAAAGGTGCCTTTTGTATCAGTAGTAGTACCAATATTGGTTCCTTTTACTGAAACGGTAGCGCCTATCACTGGCTCTCCTGTGTCGGAATTAGTCACTTTGCCCGTGATTGTTCGGGTTTGGGAGGAAACGCTTATGGAAATGGCCATAAGCATGTTCATCAATAGAATTAATTTCACTTTCATAATGTAATTTTAATTGGTACTGGTAATTTGAAGAAAACTTTCACTCTTAGGGGGTTTAGGGTTTGTTGTTAGACCCAACTATTTTTAAATTAGAATCCTGAACCTAATATTTGAGTCTGTTATAGTTTTGTGAAGATATTTTATGTATGTATCTAAACTGTCCTGCACTGTCCTGCATTTTGGTAGAGAGTTTAATTAGCAGACGAATGTGTGTTCATACGCTTATGGGATCTTAAAGTATTTTTAATTAGCAAGCTTGTGCCTGCTTTTTATATCACCGCGCTTAATATTTGATATCGTATGCAAATAGACACAATACTGGGGAGAACTTCGACATTTATGAAGCTCACCCCAGTAGTTGTAATAGTAGAGGTTAAATAATTTTTAAAAAATAAAACATAGTTACTAAAACAACTATTTTTAAATTTCTAGCCAGGAAAAACAATAAGGATACGCACGTTGAAACCGTTTAGAAGCGTAAGGAAAACTTCACGGCTCACATTTACCAAATTTCAAAGGTTAAAAGCTGAAGATGATCAAGATCTTTGATGCGTATTCCATGAATCTACTGCAGACGCTTTTGCCTTTTTTTAAAATGCCTGGTTGGTTAAATTAGTATTAATATTCGGTTTTAGAAATTAGTTTTCTTATAAAATTCTAAAAAGGAGGAATCAACTTTCTCCATTTTATGGAAATTAGTTCTAGCATTCCCTACTGGAAATTCGATTTCGCGGATTTTCGTTAAGGTGCAGTTGTTTTTTTAATCATCCTTGAGGTCCTTCTCTCTGGTTGATAGAAAAAGAGCTTTTAATATTCCCCAAAAAACACTGAAGGGCATTAATTTTTAATTTTTTAGCCTTAAAAATATGTGACCATTATTCTATTCCCTGTCGGGTTACGATTGGCACATAACCGACCTCCATACCTTTTGGAGGTGTTACCAAAAGCGCAGGATCCAGTTCCGCTAATTTACCAACCTTTGCTGGAGGTAGATATTCGCGATCTTTTGTCCAGTTACGGTGAAGTAGCTCCACTCTTCGCTGCATTTCTTTACGTTCTTTTTTACTCATATCAGCATTGAGAAGTGCCGGTTGGTCACAGAACTTGTACCAGTAATATGTAAGCGTACTACCATCACCGAGTTTTGCTTTAAACGGTCCTACAGCAGGTCCAGGTGTCTTCCAACTGCTCCCGGGCGCTTCCGGAGTAACATATGTTTTATTGCCACCTTCATATGATCTTTTAAAACTTAGCGAATGCAGGCCTGTTTCTTCAGGTACCTCTTCGGGTGCAACAGCTACCCATTGACCAATTGTATCATTCCCGATTTTTACCAGTTTATAATATTCAGGCAGTGTTACCAAACCACCGATCTGAGTCTTCGTTCTTGTTATTAAGTCACCTTTCCATTCTATCTTCAGCGTAGCGTCATCGGTAACATCCAGATTCATAAAAGAAGCAATATTCATAGGTGCGTCCTTTCCTTTAGGAATATGATCTCCACGAAATCCCCAACTGGATCTTACAGTCTTTTTGAACTTAACCATATCAGAGGCTCCTACAAGTTGTATTTTACTATCAGCTGGCTTTCCACCATTAAACCATGTCTCGACATCATTCCAAAGTGCCTTTTTATTATACACCATCCGACGATGTAACAACTCTGAAATCCCTTCTTTATTTGTTGGGAAGCTCGTCGGAGCCATACGGGCATATCTTACGCCTTTTGAATCTGTAGCTTCTGCAGAAGGGATATGTTGCGTCTCCATCTGAAATGCTTTGTTTGCTTCTGAAGGCCGTTGATCTAATGACAGACCTTCTATTTTTGGATCTGCAACTGATGCTTCTGACCAAAAATAGGGAGTAAAGAAAGTAACAGGTCCCTTAAAATTGGCAGTGTTTAAGAACAAAGTCCAACACTGATTTCCAGTAGAAACATTGGTACCGGCAGTTTTTTCTTTCGGTTCTGTTAATGGTAGAGGCAGATAACCACTTCCAAACATTTCACCACAAGTTCCCTGCTTAAGGTTCAATCCGTCTGGTGGCCACAATACCCATGGACTAAGCTGGGCAACACCATATTTGCCTTTTGGTTTATCCCAGTCCCTACCTTGACCGGCACCAACTCCGTTTGCCCAACCTGAAAAGTTAAGTTGTACTCCCCCCATAATAAATTTGGGAGTTTCTGTAGCATACTCCGTATCGCGCCACCAACCAAGTCCGCCCTCAACATCAATGTACATTTTTTCCATTGGCCAGGGTTTCTCATTCTTCGGGTGCATCCAGGTGCCAAACAAACCTGATTGGAACTCCCGTCCCGGATAATCCTTAACGAGTGGATATGCGGGTACATACATAGAGTAACCTCCACCGAATGATTCATCAACTTTCTCACTACTCGTAATGAGGTATCCAAAGACATTTGATTTCTTAATCGCATCATTTTGAATGATCTGCGCTGATATTTGCAGCCCAATCATTATAAAAAAGATACAAAGAATAAAAGTGTTTCGTGGGATATTTCCCTTATTTACCTTGATCGTGTTCTGAATATAGATCTTTACTCTTTTTTGTTTCATTTTAAAACCGGAAGACACAATCTTTCTCATTTTATTCATATTTAATTTAAAAGTTACATTAATTCATCTACTAAAGGTCATTCGGGAAATTTTAATAGTCGCTATTTTTTATAAATAAGCGGATTTTGTTCATTATTGTTAAGCAGGTCACCTATTGTGAGCGTCTTGAGATACTCTTCCGGAAGAACATTTGGCTTTCCATTAAAAGTACTTCCATCGGGCATATACGCACAAGTCATGGCCCTTCTATATCCTGACGTCATGTTTGCATGTGCACCATGAATGGTTAAACCATTATGGAATGAGCAACTCCCCGCTTTGATAACAGAAGGCACAGTCCTTGCGTGGTAGAACTGTGGATAAGAATTAAAAATATCACCTAAGTTTTTACCAATTGGAGGGGTTTCAAAACGGGTTTCTTTATAGGAGCCGGGAATGAAAAACAAACAGCCATTTTCCAGGGTGACATCGTCCAGGGCTACCCAAATGGACAAGGCTTTGCGATGAGAAAATGACCAAAATGGAGTATCAAGATGCCATGAGGTAGGATTAGCCCAGGGACGTTTTATCAATGCCTGGTCGTGCCATATCCTAATGCCATCAGCACCAGATAATTCCGCAGCAAGTTTACCAATTCTCTCATCCAACATGAGTTTTTTCACCTTATCATTTGTTTGCCATAGATTCAGCAACTGGTCAAATACATTTTTAAAATAATCCGCATCCACATTAATACCATCGTCCTCTCCAACCATTAAGTCTTTGCCTGGCAACTTCTGACCCTTCCTGTCTTCTACAGCCTCCATAACACTGTTTCTCCAATTCTCGAGTTCCTCTGGATTTAGAAAATCATCGATAATAATAAAGCCGTTTTCTCTGTAAGATTCTATTTGTTCGGGAGCAAGAATCGTTTTCATGATAATTTTTTCTGATTAATGATTATAATTCACCTCTCAAAAGTATTTAATTACTTCCCCAATAAAAATGGACAAAGTAAATTACTTTTTATACTTTTTGATACATTTTAAAAAGTATTTTTGAGTGCACCAGCAGAGATGAATAACTACAATAAATACTTTTATATCACAGAAACAGAGGAGAGATGGGGGTTTTATGTGAACACAGCCGGTTATTCAAAAATTAATCCTAATTCCGATTATCCATTATTGACCGAACATCCACACAGTCACACCTTTGATTGGAATAAAGGGCGGATTTTAACTGATTATTACCTCGTATTTATTTCAAAAGGGCAAGGAGTTTTTGAATCTGCTATAACTCCACCTGCCCAAATAAATGAAGGTGCATTCTTTTTTTTGTACCCTGGGGTATGGCATAGATATAAGCCTGATTTAACCCTGGGATGGGAGGAATACTGGATAGGCTTTAACGGTACTTATCCAAACGAACTTATGCACAAAGGTTTTTTTACAGCAAAGAAGCCCCTGTTAAATGTAGGTGTATCATCTGAGTTATTGTCTCTCTTTCAAAGTTTAATTGAGACGATACAGACTTCCTCTGACGGGTATCAGCAGGTAGTAACCGGCATTGTATTACAAATACTTGGAGTAGCAAATACATTTTCTGAGGACCAAGGGGTGGAGAATGATCCGGCAGAAAGATTAATGAGCAAGGCCAAATCTTTATTACAGGAAACGCTCGATAAACCTGCAGACATGGAATTGTTGGCAAAAGAACTGCACATGAGTTACGCTGCCTTCCGAAAAACTTTTAAAAAAAAGGTAGGGGTATCCCCAAATCAATACCACCTGAATTTACGGTTGAACAAAGCGATGCGCCTGCTTTCATCAACTGATCTAACTATCGGTGAAGTGGCATACCAGACCGGTTTCCAATCGTTATTTTATTTTTCCAAACTGTTCAAAAAGAGAATTGGAGAATCTCCAAAACTTTACCGTAAAAATAATGTGCATTTCAATTAGCGATATAAAGCATATCGATCATTCAACAGATCCTTCATATAGCAATTAATTTCAAAAAGATTTGCAACCGGCTGATTGGTAAAAGGAGTTGTATGCATGTAAGGGGGCGGACCAAATTCAGTTGTAAATGGCAGAATCCGACAATTGAGTTTAGCATTCACATTAACAATGCTATCCCACCAGCTAAGAAAATAATCCACTGCATATTTCCATTCCGTGGCTCTGGGATCCGGAACTTGCGGACCTTCTTCAAACCCAATCCGGGCATGTACATGCCTAGTACGTAAAATGGCTTCATCCAGAATACCCGAAAAATTTTCTAAAAAACTTTCTGTCACACATACCCAGTGAGAAAAGTCAGCCGTAATCATAAAGTTTTTGTTTGCAGTAAAAATTTGATCCGTCATTTGTGGACAATATCCCAGCCGGCCACGATGCGTTTCATGGACTACAGCTACCCCATTCTTTGCAGAAAATTCTGATGCTATATCTATCAACTCCAGATTTTGTTCCAGAGAAAAATAATCTCTTCCTGTGTGCGAGTTTATCAAAAGTGGTTTTGGCTCCGCACAAATTGAAAGATGCTTTTGAAATGATATTTTGAAGTCACGGAAAGTAGTTCCACTTGCCTGGTGTTGATGAGTAACAATGTACATTTCATGTCGCTGCAAGTAGTCAAATAGTTGCTTTTTTAACTGCGTATTTTCTGGCAACCACATATCAAACCCATCGTAGCCAGCTACCCGGATTTTATCCAGAAAATCCGGCTGGTTCATATGTTCATGCCCCCAAAGAGGGCTTAAAATTTTAATTTTCATTAATTCGAAATAAGTTCAAACATTAACATAAAGTGGAATAAGCTTGAAAGTTTTTAATATTGGATTAGGGTCAAATTTTTTCAATTTTTCTCCATCCCAAGCATAGCCTCGGCAAGTGCCTTTCCAAAGCGAATGAACGTTTTACTACTGCCCAGGTAATGGTATTCGGCATTTGAAGCCCCCCTATTTAAAATACCCTTTTCTTTTGTCGTGAGTTCACCACTTCCGAAACCGTAACGTTGTCGTTCCTCCTGAACTTTTTGCGGAGTCATCTCACCTCGCTTTATGCGCTCCTTCCAGTCGTTATTCAGCCGCTGCTTCCAGTAAATGTCACTGAGTTCGAGTTCGTAGTAAGGGCCACTGTCCACCGCGATCACATTGCCGCGATATTGTTGCGACACCCTCTGATCATATTGTTCCACCGCATCGAGCTGAGCCTTACGGAATGCAGACACCGGCAACGACTTATCAAACTTTCGACTGCCCGGGTCTGTCCCATATATTCCCAAAACACCTACGATGAAAGGCAAGTTTGACACATCCAATTCCTTACGGACATCGCTAATAAAATGGATCATATTGCCGGTATACTGCTCCAGATAGTAAGGGTTGATCATATCGTTCCAGCCTTGAAACCACACGAAGCCCGCCAGGTCATAACCTTGCTTCGCATCATAGTCGGGAACTATCTTAAGTATACTCACTTCGTTATTTAGCGTGGCTTTTACGAACCTAATCATTTCTCTGAAATAGTGCCCGACTATCTCCTTTTTGGGACCTTGTCCTTTTTTGATTTCGGTCGGACTGGGTGCGTAAGGTCCCGCGCCTGGCGGGCGGAAATCCACGGCCAGAGATTTCCCGCCCCAGGCAACTTTAATGATGAGGATCGGTTCATCGTGCGCCTTATCCATAAAGAGCCCGAATGCATATTCGGGGCCAATGCACTCGTTATCAAATCCATATCCCACCCTCACCTTTCCTTGCAGAACAGTACTGGTTCCATCAAATTCACTGAGGTAGATTATCCAGGCATTGTCACAAATTGTTGGATTACCGTTCTGGTCCAGGATCTCATTGAGAAGCATCGCGCTCTTCGGATCATCACCCATGGCCGCAAAGGTGCTCTTGTTAGCCGATCCTTGCATATTCGACTGCCCGGCCAAAATGTATACTTTCAGCGGCCTGGCCTCAATACTGTGGCTAAAAACGGCCAAAACCAACGAGAAAAATGATAAAAAGATGCTCTTCTTCATAATATGTAATTATTTGTTCAGCCAACAACATTTGATTTATTTCCTGAATCAAAAATTTATCCGTTGTATGGTATAATAAAAATTGAATGATCATCTTTGATCCGGAAAAGCTTACAATTTTCCGGCGGGTCTTCGGTTCTTACCCGGCCTTCCCGTAAGGTCATCCCCCAGGTCATCCCTGGACTCTTCCACTAACTTCAATAACCGCACAATTATTTCAGGGTATTCATCCTTCACATTATATCGTTCGCCCGGGTCTCTTCTTAGATCATACAGCGCCAACCCTGTTGAATCTATATGAATTTTACCGGGCCATCCATCTTTACCGGGAATTTCATTTTCATTCGACTCAATTTTGTGAGGCAACACCAGTTTCCAGGAATCCTGCCTTACTGCCTGCAGGCTGTTTTTATCATAATAATAAAAAAAGTGATCACGGGGATTTGCATAGGAGTCCCCTTGCAACAAGGAAAATATATTTATGCCATCAATTTTGTTAGCAGGCAAGGGAGACCCAGTTATCGCAGCGAGTGTTGGCAAAATATCTATAGTACTGGCAAGTTTATTACAGATTGTACCAGCTGGTATCACGCCCGGCCAGCAAACAATAGAGGGTTCTTTTTGCCCACCTTCAAAAGTAGTCATCTTACCATCCCTTAACCCTCCTGCAGAACCAGCATGATTGCCGAATGTGAGCCATGGCCCGTTATCACTTGTGAAAATGATTAGGGTATTTTTGTCAAGTCCATTTTCGTGAATCGCTTTTACTACCTGACCAACTGACCAGTCTACTTCCATCATCACATCACCAAATAATCCTTGTTTACTTTTTCCTCTAAATTTTTCAGATACCGCAATAGGAACGTGTACCATTGTATGAGCCAGATACAAAAAGAAATGTTGCTGTTTATGCCGATTAATAAAACTCACCGCATGCTCCGTGTACTCTGTGGTTATTGGGTTCTGATCAGCCAATGTTTCAATATATCTAGACACTTTATTCCCCTCCATTAATGGAAGTGGCGGCTGTTTCGAGCGCCAGTCTTTAGGATCGGTTGCACGGCTGCCGTCAAAATTATTTGGCCACATATCATTTGAGTAAGGCAGGCCGAAATATTCATCAAAACCATGCTGCAACGGTAAAAATTTATCTGTTACACCCAAATGCCACTTACCAACCATGCCAGTTGCATAATTCCTTTTCTTAAGCATCTGGGCAATGGTTACTTCCTTATCACTGATACCAATTTTAGAATCAGGCCCCAGTGCACCGAATAAACCAATTCGATTTGGGTAACATCCGGTCAATAAGCCAGCCCGTGAAGCTGTACAAATTGGCTGGGCAGCATAAAAATTTGTAAACCGCATACCATCTGCGGCAAGTTTATCAATATTGGGTGTTGCATAACCTATACCTCCATAAGCATTAACATCGCCATAACCCATATCGTCCATAAAAATGAGTACAATATTCGGGAGTGAAGGCCCCCTTTTTGCAGTTTGCGCACTAGTACATGATTGGATGCCAAAGTTGGTTAAATAAATAATGAGCGCAGAAAAAATATATTTTGTCATATCATCAGATTTTTTTCCAAGATTTTTTTCTACTGTTTACGAATTAGAAGATTTGCTGCCACACTAATAAATTACTCCAACAAACCTTGCAATAATTTATTCTGCAGCAAATCTTCACAAATTCATTTTATGCAGACGAATAGTGATACCAATAATACAACCTATTAAATATGCAGGTTTCACCAGTCGTCTGCAATATTTCAGTATTTCACCTATCCCCATCTACTCATGTATCCTTAAAATAAACCCTTCTAAAAAAATTATTTTTTACCAGCCAGTTGAAGTTGCGGAGATGGTACGTAACCCTTGTCTATAATATCCATAAATCCCAGTAATGCACCCCAATGATAAAATAAATCGCAGTTCCTTACATCGTCGCATTCGCCGGTTTTTGCATTATAATTTTCGCAGACATACCCATTCTTTTGCCATTGCTCAAGAAAAAGAACGCGTGACTTTTTCACCAACTCTTTTCTTGCTACAGGGAGTTTATAGTTTCGCAATCCCAGGTAAACCAGAAAATTCATCGGTGCCCAAATTCTACCTCTCCAATAATCATTTTCGTAACCTGGATCATTAAATGCGATAGAGGGCAGCATATATTTTCCATAGAACTCTTCAGGATTAAAAAAATGCTCTTTGATCATTCTTTCTGCCTGCTTTTGGGTAGGTGCTTGAGCTAATAATGGATAAAAATTTGTTGGTGAAATTTTATCACTAAATTCATTATTATCCAATCGTTTATTAAGATATATCCCTTTTTTTTCGCTCCACAATTTATTCAAATTATACCGGTATTTTGAAGCACGCTCTAACAATTCACTTTGAATGCTTCGTTCATTTAAAGCTCCCGCAATGTCACTCAGCGCTTCGCAGTCCATGATGTAAAGACTCATCAGTCCTACATCCGCCAATAATAATTTATTACCTGATGAATCAAACGGTATGCTATCATACATGGGGGAATTATCCAGTCCGGATTCCAACGCTGCTCCAAATCGGGAATGGGCATTTTTATCCAGATTTCTTAAATGAGGTTCAAATTCAGATGATCCCCAGCATAAAAAACCGTCCTTATCTCTGTTTTTTGGCCACCACCGATTCCAGGTTAACAGTTTGGAAAAAACTTCCTGAAGAAACCATTTTTCTTTATAGTGTCTATAAATTTCTCTCACAACAAAGGATCCAACCGGAGGCTGCGATCGATCATAGGATTTAATACCCATGGAAGCACTTAAATTAGGCACGAAACCATCGCCGGTTATGCTATTTGTAATTTCAATGGCATTGGCATAAGCAAGCTCTTTGTTATTTAACGAATGCATGTAGGAAACGAAATAATTATCCCAGCAAAATATCACAAAACCACCCCTAAACCCATTCCATAAACGACTAACGGTAGTTAAAGCTCTGTGCCCTTCAGGTTCATAGATCATGTCCCATCCTAAAACATTTTGCATCGCATTATACACCTCCTTACTATCTCCATATTGATGGGTAGCTTCTTCATATTTTTTTTTGGCCGCAAGTATTTGAACCGTTATCTCTTCAACAGAAAGTGCAAATTTTGTAGTCAATGCGATGGGAGCACCCGCTGAAAAGGCCAGATACCAAGCAGTATCTGCTTCTCCTTTAAGTTGCTCCCCGTATGCGTGAAATATTAAATTGCCGGACGGAATTGAATACATAATTTGATTACTTTCAAGCTTGATGTTGCCCTGTCGATTCCACCATATTTTTTGCGGAGTCACCAACAAGGCTGCATCGGTATTACTATTTAGTGGCGTTATCAAAAATGAAATGTCCCGCCCACTTGCACATGATTGAATCCGTAATTTTATATCATGCCATTCAATCATCAGTTCCGTATAGGCGCCATCATCAGTATGCGCAAACGGCACAATAGATTCTGTTCCTTTACCAACTCTTCCAATTAATGCATCCTTCAATATTTGCCCGCTTTTATCCTTCAAATAAAAATCAATTGAAATCGCTTCCGGCAATAATACATGCGACAATATACTGTTTGTATTCCAGGTATTCCACCCCCAGGTAAGCGCTGACTTTAACTGAATGTATTCCGTGCCGGTGTAACCGGAATAGCTATTTTTTTGACCTGTTGCGTCAAAAAAGATCAATAGTAAAAGGCATAAAAAATAGTTGCGCTTCATGCAAAAATGATTTTCATTTTATTTATTTTTCGATAAACCATTTATTATTTACGAGGGCTATATCGGATACTTTCTAAAAAGACCGGCCCGATCAAACCTGCATCCTGAACATGGAATTTTTCATCGCCACCGGGCGCCCGGTCCTTAGTTATGTAAGGGATATTTGTTTGGCAATACTTTTTCCCATCCACTGCCATCATATCGCCGGTTAACCGGTTAATCCACATATTGGTTATCTGTATTTCAAGGAAATTCTTCCCCGGCTTCAAATAATCTTTAATATTAAGTTTATAAGGTTTCGTCCATAACACACCTACCGGTTTCCCATTGATTACCACTTTTGCTACATCGAATACATCCCCCAGGTTAATATTGATGATGCTATCTTTCGCAAGCGATGTAGCGGAGATTTCAAAACTGTTTGTATAAGAAGCAGTGCCGGAAAAGTATTTAACACCATCATTCGGATAGTCTGTCCAGGAAATCAATTTATTAAGTTCAATTGATTCAGGTGCTCCCCAATTTTTAGGAAACGAAACTTTCCACGGGTCTTTCATTTCAACTCTTTGAGATATTGTCTCAAAGCTATATTCAGGAAGGACTCTCTTATTTGAATTGAAAACAATGAAGCAGGAAGCATAAGGCGCCAACTGCAACTTCAATTTTGTAAGCCCATTGTTGATGATTCCATTTTTCATCTCGTAGATTCTCTCTGTAACGGGATCCCAAAGTTCTACCTGCTTTCCGATTGCTCTAAAAAGACAATCTTCTTCCAGTGTTTTATCCGTTTTATTTCTTACGAAATAGACATCCCACGTATCCGATTTTCGATGGATAAAATCAAGTTTTTCTTCATCACCTGTGAAATCTTTAGCAACCGCTAACTTGTTTAATGCCGCATCTATGCTGATATCTTTGAGTTGATAGCTGTTTAGATCTTTTGGCATGTTTTCAGAATTTAAAAACAACACTTTGGCTCCGGAAGCTATCATTTTCTTTACTCTATCCATTGCTTTAACCGGTATGTCTTTTAGATTGGGAATTACAAGCAACCGATAACTTAAGCCATCCGGCAGCACCAGCTTATCGTTTGATACAGTCATTTTATTCAATAAGATTTCTGTGTTGATAATATCGAAATCATATCCAAAACTTAAACCATCGAGTCCGGGACGATTGGGAGACCCTTGTAACTCCGGGAAAAAATTCGGTGCCTTGTCACCATAGTAATAAGCAACATCCGCCGCAAATTTCCCCTGACGCAACATATAGGAGCATCTTGATAAATAATCCATGAATGGTTTGGATTCTTTCCACCAGGTAGTGGTTGGGTTGATGTCAGAGCCCGCATGATAAGCCCTTCCGGGCAATCCAAATTCAGGTCTCGTATTCGCAAAAGCATGAAAAGTAATCTTATTCAAACCTTCACAAAACGCACGGTCCACATACTTTTTCAAGTCATGTGGTGCGTCCTTCCAGCGTCTCCAGGTTGTGAAAGATTCTCCGTCTACCAAATTAAGCCCGTATATGTGTGAGGCACTGGCAATCTCTTTTACAAGAAATAAATTATACCGGTTACGGATCCAAAATTCACCACGGGGAATACTTACATTTCCCAAAGCTGTTATTGCATCTACCGGACATGTATTCCACAATGGCGGACCAGGCCCGCCCGCTTCTGCAACCAATTCAATACCATAGCCCGAAAGGAAATCACGTCCTGTAGTATAATGGCTTAAAATAAGTTGATCGCTTACTGTTTTTCTGAATTGCTGTAGAAAGTGATCATTCCCACCCGGGAGTTTCCAACCGGCGAAAGCAGGCAAATAAGGCAGGATGTTATAACCATGATGGGCAAAGAAAATACTATCCATCATATCAGTCCAGGCAGTGGCTTCATCTAATTCCATGCTATCGAATGATAAATATGACAAACCAGCTGTATCAGCGTTTGCCTTGGTAATTCCCAACCGATCAAGGATATATGTCAAATACTTAGTGGTGGCGTTGGGATTAAGGTAATCAATAAAAAGACCATTTGATTTAGGGCTAGGTACAATGAGGTGCTGCCCGGTGTTAGAGCAAACAAATCTTAATAAGGTCCATTTGCCCGCGGGCACTTTCCATTTTAATGTTTTTCCATCAAATTCCTTATTTAATACAATGACATCCTGGAGACTTCGTATTGTTTTTTCCGGGTTGTCGCGAATGGCAAGAACGGCAATCTCTTTTGAATAGATTGGAAAGCCGTTTTTATCTTTCGGGCATTCTTTCGGAAGAGTTGGAAATGGCAGTGCACCAGAAAAAAGTCTTGGTCCTTCCACTTTTAATTCCGAAGAATACAGCGCTTTTGCCGCCCAGTACGGCTCAACCCAGGAACCACCTGCATTCCATCCGCTGGATGCCACCATACCGATTTTTAATCCCAAACGCTTCCCTTCAGACAAAGCATGTTTGATTGATTTTACAGATTCATCTCCTAAAAATTGCGGACCTGTACCATACAATCCATTAGGATTATTAATTGCTGCCACATCCCAAATGTCTGCACTTCCCATCCCCTTGTCTTTCATTGCCTCCAAGTCATGCGTAATGGAGGCATTCGTTACGTCGCCATTCAACCAACACCAGTAAGCACCGGGACGGGATGACATTGGAGGATTGACAAATTCATTCGTTAGATGCTGAATATCCTGCTTCCTATTCCCGGATTTAATGTTTTGGGCCGACCCGATTGAGCAACCTAATATTAAAATACCCACAACGATAAAATACTTTTTTTTCATGCTTTTTAGTTTACTATTAATTTTCAAATTGAGAAGCTTCATCATATTCTTATGTTCTACGGGAAGAAGCTTATGACCCAAAGTACCCTATCTTTTAGATCCTGTAATAGGATCCACCGATAGAGGTTTTGGTAATTCTTTTCTTGGAATTTTTTGATCCCGCATGGCTGCGTTGTATACAAATGCAGCCACGATAGTAGCGGATTGTTTTAAGTCCTCCGGCATCAGGTGATCGTAGCTGTCCATGTTACTATGTTGGGTTATTAATCGATCCTGGATAAACTGAAATCCAGGCAATCCTACCACATCAAAAGATATGTGATCCGTACTTCCGGTATTTTGAATAGTAACTGTTTTTGCCCTAAGATGATTGAATGGTGCAAACCACTCCTGAAAAATATTCCGGGCGGCTTCATTACCCTGAAGATGAATTCCGAGAATTTTTCCGGTACCATAATCTAAATTAAAATAAGCAGAAAATTTATCATGGGCCGGTAATAACTTCATGGTAGCCGGATCTCCAAAAGTTTTCTTTACATATCCTTTTGAGCCCAATAGACCTTGCTCTTCTCCGCTCCACAATGCAATACGAATCGTTCGTCTTGGTTGGATTCCGATAGCTTTTAAAATACGTACTGCTTCCATCATAACGCATACACCAGCTGCATTATCAGTGGCACCAGTTGCTGCAGGCCAGGAGTCAAGATGGGCACCAAGCATTACCACTTCGTCTTTGATATTTTTATCAGTACCAGGTATTTCAGCAATTACATTATACCCCCTGGTATCAGCCGATTGAAATTTTGTTTTTACATCGACGTCCATTTTTACAGGCGTGTTATTTCTCAACAAACGAATGATCATATTATAATCTTCAAGGCCAATGGCAATATCCAAAAAGTTAGCCGGGTCAGAGATTTTGAAGGGACCGGCCTGCAGTACTAAAACGGTTCCGCTATGATCTTCGGGGGCTGAGCTTAACATCCCTATGGCACCTTCTTTTAAGGCTAGCTTTTTCAGTGTAGTGAGCATCGATCTTGGAATAACATTTTGTGCGCTACTTCTGTCACGTCTTCTGCGCATGGCAGCAGTATCTTCCGCCTCTTTTACTTCGCTCAATAGTTGTAAATCCTCATCAGTGCGGCGGGTAGCTGCCGGCTTAAAACTTTGTTCAAAATTGATCAAATTATCTATTATTAAAATCTTGCCTTTAAGTTTACCACGATAGGCATCAAGGGCAACAGAATCTTTAGCAGAGACCAACAGTACTTCTCCATTTTGCAACCCATTTGTCCCTCCCGACCAGGTTTTTGGATATGCTATAAGTGACCTGTACCAGGGTGATACCATGGCTACATAAGATTTTTCCAATTCCCATCCTTTTCCAAAATCACCCCATGGATCCAATTTGGAATTAACCAATCCCCATTGGGTAAACTGATTTTTGGCATAATTAGCGGCACGCATAAATCCGGCGGAATTGGTAACCCTTGGGCCACTTAATTCAGTAATGTGAAATGCGATATCCATTACTTTGGAATTATGCAATCCTTCATTTCTAATTTTAGCCATTACTGACTGGTCAATATTTTCTTTTTGGGCAAACAGGGAAATAGGAAGCACAAAAAAAAGGATAAAGGAAAAAGATTTGATAAATTTCACGTGAATAAATTTTAAATGATGAGAACGAAATATATTTTGAGAGAAAAAATTGATTTTAAATTATTTTAATTCAGTCAAGGCTTTTATAAGCACGTCAAGTTCATCAGTGCTGGTGTAGACATTGAGTGTTATCCTGCATCCATGCACACCCGCGCCGTCAATTTTAGCAGTATAGATTTTATACTTTCTAAACAATATATCAGCCATATCAGCGGGTCTCATTCCCCTGATTCCAACCGTGGCAATACCGCAAACGCGAGCCGGGTCTGCCGGAGTATTTAGAATCACATTGGGAAGATCCCGCACTTTTGAGGTCCAGTAGTTTTGCAAATATCTTAACCTCGCCTCTTTTCTGTCAGCACCCAGAATATTGTAGAAATCGATGGCAGCCCCAATGGACAGATCAGTATGTGCCGGATTGGTACCGATATGACCAAGCCGTGTAATATCATCTGGCTTTCTTTCGCCTTCTGCCATCAGCGGCCATACCTTTCCAATATGCTCCTTCCTGACGTACAATATTCCACAACCCAATGGAACACTCATCCATTTATGAAGACTGCTCCCGAAATAATCGCAATCCAGGTCCGGAATAGAAAATTTAAAATGTGCAAACGAATGAGCTCCGTCTACCATTACCTGAACTCCTCTCTTGTGGGCCATATCACATATTTTTCTGACAGGCAAAATTTGTCCGGTAATATTAATCATGTGTGAGACCATGATAAGTTTGGTTTTATCTGTAGTTGCTGCTGCATACAGATTCACAATCTCATCATCTGATTCAGGGAAATTCGGGACTGATACCACTTTGTTTATGACGCCGTATCTTTTTGAAACCTGGTTAAACATATTAAGCATCGATCCATAATCTTGTTCAGCCATTACTGCTTCATCACCAGGTTTCCAATTGAATCCACTAATAATCATGTCGAGCGATTCCGTAGTATTTCTGGTGAGTATTAGTTCTTCCGGGGAACAACCAGCAATGGGTGCAAGTCTTGCTGCCATGGACAGCCTGGTTTTCACCCTAAAATTCCGCATATAATATGAACCCTGATAATTGATCTCCCGAACATGCTCAATAAATTTTTCCAAAACCTGTTCAGGTACAAAATTGTAGTACCCGTTTTCAAGGTTAATATAATCTGGTTTAAGTCTATACCCTTTGCGTATATGAGCCCAGAAATCCTCATCACCCGCTAATTTTGTTAACGGCACATCTGATGCCTTTTTGATAGCCTGAGCTACCCCATCAAAACATAGCATACCACTTAAACTTACAAATGCCGCATTCTTAAGAAAAGTCCTCTTATTCATTTCATTATATTAAGTTAGATCAATGAATTCTTCCAACGAAGTTGCAAAATCTGCACAAGTTGAGTCAACAACCAACAGATTGTTGGGAAATTGACTTACAAAATCGAGACAACATTTATATTCAGCAACTGTCCTATTTTCTTTATTGTATCAGCTTGATGCCCCACACCAATAGCACAGTGGTGCGCAGGTCCCTGCTTCGACCAGTTATCAATGAATTCTTTTGCCGATAGCGAAAATTTATACCGGCTGTTGGTATTCCCAATTTGCAAGATTGGGCCGGGTACTGACTCTCCTTCGGCAACCAATAAGAACACTCCATTTTTTCCTTCCACCACTGAAAGCAAGGTGACAGGGCCGTGTTTTACCGTCATTTGGATGGACAATCCTTTACCGGGTTTCCCATGATACATAGGCAAGGGCACCAGTCTAACTCCACCTTCGGCAATGGCAAAATGTGCAGGACCATCGTGTCCCAGGTAAACCACGTCATCAGTAAAATCCATTAAATAGAACTCCGAAAAAGAGCCACCAGCCCCTAATTCAGACATTATTTTCATGGCATGTGCATTCTTTATTTCACATTCACCCGCCACAGGAATATTTTTTCCTGTGAGCAAGGTACTTCCGGCGATTACAGAGGTAACAATGTTTTCATACTCATTACCGGGTTGGCCTTCATAATAATATGCCAATGAACCCAAATGATGTTTGTCTATTAATTTATCCAATGCTACTGATGTTCGGGCTGCGCGCTCTATTTCGCTTTGCGCACAGGCAGCATCCACAATAAAACTGATATTAAATTCAGCTATTTTGGCTTTGATCTGTTCTTGAGTAACCTCATCGCGGTATTTTTTCAATTCGCACATTTCCAACATTTCAAAGTGGGTACCGAATGTGGTACTTTGTAATGTCAGATCGGTATAAACATCCAGCATACCTCCGTAATAATGTCCCATAACCCCCATCCGATTTGTACGCATAGCCGCTACTGTCCTTGCGGCAACTACCCATGACTTTATTTCTTCCCAGGTAATTTTATCCTGTAAATACCCAGACACTATATCGTACTGTATTCCGGAACGGTTAAACACCCCCGCAATTTCCGGAACGGAACAAGCCTGGCAATGTTCCAACCAAACACCCGTCATTTTTCCTCTATCATTCAGCGCATTAAATTTTTCATAGTCCAACTGGGCAACAGGTTGCAGGTTTAACAATACAATGGGCACCTTCACTTTTTGAACAATCGGCAAAACAGTCGATGATAATGCGTAGGTGGAAATATAAATGAAGAGAATTTCTACATCATTAGTTTTAAAAAGTTGAGCCGCTTTAGCAGCTTTATTGGCATTATCAACCATTCCTGCGTCAATCACTTCCACTTCAAAACGCTCAATTTCATTCCTGATATAAGTCTGATAATTAATCAATTTCTCAAGTAGTCCATCAAATTGAGGCCAATAAGTGTCAAGTCCGATTCCAAATATTCCCACCTTTGTTTTTATCATCTTTTGATATTTTTTTTGGGTTAATCCTTCTGTTGCAATATTCTTATTTTGGCCATAACCTGATCTTGCTTTCGCCTGCCATTACATTATTCAAAGGACCCACGCCATTCGTGTTCGAATCTCTCTTTACTCCAAAATAATCTGTATTAAACAGAATAGGATTTCCATCCGCGCTTTCAAATATTGATTCAGGCACCAGTGCTTCACCTAATTCTGAAATGTTGATTATCTTACTTCCCTTGACAGTCAAATCCACACCTGATTTTAAATACAAATAAATTCCATCCTGATTTTTTTCAATCCGGATAGTTGTCGAACTTTTATTAACCACTATATCACTCTTGCTATTCTTGTAGGGTATTGCCCCGTTTAGGTATAGATTATCCTCAGCTTTGATTGGCAATTTGACTTCAGACATTTCACTAATGGCAAAATCTTTTTCAGGATTTTCCGCAGGAAAGTTATCATACATTCCCAGTCCATAATCCATCATACCCTTTTGCCTTTTTGGCCTGTTTGCCTGCTCAAAAATATCATAAGAGGGTGCAGGTGTTTTGATAAAAACGTTTTTGTAATATCTGTCATCGCCTCCCTGTGTTGTCATGATACCGGCTATTTGGGTAGAGTGAGGATAATGATAAGGAGTATATCTTTCATTCTCCGTTGCCTTACAAATCTGTCCGGCAAAAAGATTATTAATAAATGCACTGCCTGTTGATATATTCCACAGATTAAGATCAGAAAGGAAACAATTATTATCAATGATATGTGGGCCATGACTCACTTCCAGGTGGAGATCCATCCAACTGTTGTCGTACAAAAGATTCCCCGTAATTCTGATACCCTGTGCCTCCCAGTCGATCCAAATCCCTTTAAAACAGTTGTGGATGCAATTGTCCTTAATGATGACATCAATGGGCGCATGGAATTTTATACCTCCCATTTCAAAACCACCCCATTGCCGTTTAGCATAAATATCATAAATATGATTACCGTATATCTGGCTGAATATGGCGCCCATATTCCCACAAATACCAGTTTGCTCACAATTAAAAATGGTATTATTCCTTACAATATGCGACCCAACATTTTCCTTTGACCAACCCCTTTTTAAACCATCGAAAACTGATTCCAACTGGTTAATATGACCACTTTTTTTCTTATAAACAGACGTATTATTCTCACCTCCACTGCGGTTTTTTCCAAGACTTATTCCGGCACATTTTGATTCACTAATTATGTTGTTTTCAATTATCCAGCCCTTACCCCAGTCAGGACCAATAAGTGCTATTTGCTCAGCGGCGGGAGCCTCCCAGTTGGTGGCTGCCTGTGTTAACGTAAATCCTCTGACGGTTAAATAGTCAATACCAGTTTTCTTCGGATAAAACACTGAAGGTCTTACGTTGATTTCAACCAATTCTTTGTTGGGATCAAAGTCGTGAAAATTTGCCCAAATAGTTGTTGTTTTACTATCGGTTTTACAATACCACTGGTACAATGATCCTTCATGGTCCTGAACACCTTTTAAAGGTTTTGGATTCAGCACCTTTTCCAGCGAATCAATTTCATAAAATGATTTCCCGTTCACATACACTTCTCCAGTGTGATGAACCCTTCCATAATCCAGGAACCAGTCACCACCAATAATTTCACGGTATGGATTGTAGTTTCCAAACAGGGTATTGTTGAGCGTTACTTTCCAAACACCATTTTTTACTTTTTGCCATCCTTTTATTTCTTCCGATCCTTTAATGATTACCTTTTCTCCCTCTGCTGCCCTATACAAAATCCGATTACCGTCATTGGTTCCGCCAAACAATGGATCAACCCACTCACGGTATGTACCTGCATGAACAGTAATGGTATCACCCGCTCTCGCGATTTTATTGGCTGCCGAAATTGTATAAAATGGACGTTGTGCCGAACCATCTGCATCATCACTACCCTTTGTTGAGACATGATACTCTCTGGCAGCACTAATACTTAACACCGGCAATATTCCCAACAGAAATAAAAAGACTTTTAACTTGTTCATTTTTTTGACCTTTTTTACTGTAATAATTCCGGATATCTTTTTTTGATGATTGCTTTTTCCCCTGCAGTTAAATCATTTATATTGATAGGCTTATCCTGTGGGCGTGTCTGCTTCTGATTTAGCCGGTTCATTAAACTCCAATTTCGAATTGGATTGCCAGTTTTAGGATCAGCAGGTTCCACTGCTTTTAAATCATACCGGGTAAAATCAATCACCTTCTCCTCAGAATTTTCTTTCCAATTTCTTTGTAAAGCCAGTCTGAAATCTTTATTCATAAACCAGCGGACTTCTATATCAGGATCCGATGCACAAACTCCCGATCCACGCTGCACAAATCTATAATTGATGTCATCATTATTCTTAAAATGTTCCCTCCATATCATACCCAACTCTCCATGTGTAATCGATTTTGTATCGGGCCAGCGCTTTCGCATTTCTTTGAGCCAGATATCTAAACCATCCATGCCAGCACGGGAAGTTTTGCCTCCTTTTAGCAGACTTAATTCCCAGATACAAGTTACCCATGCAAAATTATTGAGCGCAAATCCTTTGTCAAAATGTGCAGCGGTAGTGGCAATTACTTCTTTGGTGCCCTGCTCATCACCCTGACGCAAAATTGTTTCAATAGGACCAACGCCCTGCCGGCTGCCACACCTGATTCCATCAATAAATTGGGGTGCAGAATATCTCGCATTCAGGAAATCAACTGTCCAACCATCAAGATTAACGCAGTCGATCTGGTCAGTTTTATTTTGTGCAGGTTTGCAGAAATGTTCACTTGATGGATAGTAAGGATAAGATATCGAACCCTCGCCATCCCCATTGTCTACTGCGTACTGGCTCCATATATTGCCCTGGGTAACATGGATCCCTTCTTTTTCTGCTAAAAACTTAAGATTATCAGCAGAAAGAAATCCAGCTATTACACTTAAAGGGCGGTATCCTCCACCCACCATATCCGAAACCATTTGTAACCCGTCATGTAAATCCTGATTTACCTGCGTCCGTGAATTATACATGTTTGCGAAGAAGCCTCCGGGAAGAAATGTAATTTCATCACCATACATTTTATGATAAGAGACGACCAGCTCTTTCAATTCCTGATAACTCTGTCGCTGGTCTTTCAGTGCCAGCCAACTAAAGGCCCAGGTAATTCTGGCATCCGGCCATGTTTTGCTAATGGTTTCCCGGAAGGTTCGTGCAGCCGCTGCAGTATGAAGACTTGATTCATCCGGCCCATACGCAACATCTCTTGACACTTCAATTTGGCGAACACGAATTACAGAACAAAACGTAAAAAAACGATTTCCCATTAATTGAGTTTTAGGAGTCTTCTGCGCTATTATCGATTGACCTATTGTACATTGAATTGCTATACTTAAAAAAAATATTTTTATGCTTAGCCTTCCAATTGTTTTTCCTTTTTTCATTGGTATGTTTTTTACTTAAACTTTATTGAAGATCTCCTATTTCTATTTTAATTAAATCGGATTTCAATAGGTTTTTAAAATCATTTAGTGTATTAAATATTTAACATCGCCGATCCAGCCGAGGGCCCGGTAATTCACTCCCGACGCCTTGTAACGCAGGTATTGCTTTGTCATCCGGGAATGGAATTGCTTTAAATTTTTTGAGCCTCTGGGCACCCAATTAATTTCAGCAAGTGCCGACATTCTGGGATAAATCATGTAATCCCTGAAACTGGTGGATTTAATAAATTCTGTCCATAGCGGTGCTTCAATTCCCAGAACAAGCGCTTCTTTGTCTGCAGTTAATGTATCAGGAACTGGTTCCCAGTTATAAATAAGTTCCAGCGTATTGGGCCCATTTATATTTCCATTCCATGGAGCACCCGGTTCACCTGCAGCCTGTGCATAATCAAGATAAACGTACCAGTTAGGCGACATAATCACATGATGTCCGTTATTGAGCGCCATGTTTAGGTTTTTGGAAGGCATTAAATGTCCGAGCCACCACTGTATGACGGTTTTTTTGTTTACATTTAAATTAACCACCTCTTCCCATCCGATGGGTCGTTTCCCTTTGCTTACCAGCATATCAGTAACTTTCCGATCAAACCAGGCTTCAACATCGACAGTATTTTTAAAGCCATTTGTCTTCATTAATTTGGCGACTTCGGGCATATTTAACCAATTGGTGGAACCAGACACTTCATCGCCACCAATGTGAAAATAGGGTGCTGGAAAAAGTTCTATCAGCTCATCCATTATTTTCTCAATAAATGTGAATGTCTCAGGATTAGCAGGATTGAAGGCATTGCCTCCATCAAAAAACTCTGGGTATGCTCTGGCAGCAGCACCTGCATGACCAGGCATTTCAATTTCAGGAATTACCATTACATGACGTAATTCCGCGAATGCTATTATCTCGCGAATTTCATCCTGTGTAAGGAAATATTTTTCCGGTCCGCCGGGATTGCTGAAATCGCCGATCGACCCAACTGACGTAAGCCTGGGATAACTTTTAATCTCGATTCGCCAGCCATGGTCATCGGTAAGATGTAGATGCAAAACGTTTAGCTTATGCAACGCCATCATGTCAATAATTTTCATCAAGTCCTTTTTGGTTGCGAAATGACGGGAAATATCTACCATGAAACCACGATATTCAAAGCGAGGCTGATCAAATATTGTCAATTTAGGAAGTGTAAAAGATTGCATTTTTAGTGCCTGCTCAGAATATACCTCTGCTGGCATTAGTTGCAACAAACTTTGTACTCCATAAAAAAGGCCTTTCTCATCAGAAGCCTGGATTGTAATATTATCATCAATAACAAGTGTATAAGCTTCTTTAGCAAGTCCTGATTTTTCAATGATCTCAAGCTTGAGGAGATTTGTAAAATCGCCTGAATCCCTTTTATTCACCACCATGCCCAGCCCATCTTTCAGACGTTTTTGAATGAATTCGGCTGTCCTTCGGGATTTATTATCATTGATCAAACTAGTTTTATCACTAAAAAGAAAATCGCCTTTTTGAATTGATACTTCGACAGGTTTAGGTACAATAGAAATATCCTGCGAATATAAAGCAGCACTACTGAACAAGGTGATCATTAATTGGATAGAAAAAATCAAATAACGTGTCATTTTACTTCTCTTTTTAAGTCTGTGTTCAATACCTTTTTCTGAAAATATTCTAACCTCCTAAATCATCCAACTCTGCCATTATTTAATGGGCATTGCAACCGGCAACGAAAGAAATTACTTCCAGATAGTAGTGCCTGTTATTTATTTTTTACTCCGAATTAATTTGGAAGCATGTATCCTTTTTCTATCAGATCCATAAATCCTAACAATGCCCCCCAATGATAAAACGCATCACTCCATATTCCGGCTTCACCTCCGGTGCCGGTATCGCCATTGTAATTTTCGCACACATAATTGTGCGTCATCCAGGATTTCATTAATAGATTTTTTGATTTATCAACCATGTCTTTTTTTGCATCCGGTAAATGATAATTTCTCATGCCCAGGTATACCAGGAAATTCAACGGTGCCCAAATTCTACCTCTCCAATAATGATTGTCTTTATATGCTTTGTCATTTCGGGCAACGGAAGGCATGATATACTCTCCCCAAAATTCATTTGGATTATAAAAATGCTCCTTCATCATTCGATTGACCTGATCCTGATTCGGAACTTTTGCCAACAGGGGATAAAATAATGTTGGAGATAAACGATGACTAAATTTACCTGTTACCAAATATTTATTCAGGTATAACCCAAACTGATCATCCCAAAGTGTCGCCAATTTTTTTGCATACTTATCTCCTCTTTTGGTTAATTCTTTTGCATCATCCGTTTTTCCTAAAATAGCAGCGATCTCCGACAAACTGCGGCAATCGGCAATGAAAAGGCTCATTAACCCTACATCTGCCAATAGCATCCTGTGACTTACGCTATCAAAAACTGCATCATCCCACATAGGAGAATTATCCATTCCGGATTCCCATTTAGCCGCCTTCATTTTTCCGGATTCTGTGACCGCACGTGATTTATTGTTTCCATAATCATAAGGATCAGTACCGTGAACGAGGTATCCATCAATATCTCTGTTAGCTGCCCGCCAACGGTTCCAACTGAGTAGTTCGTTGTAGACTTCCTTTAAAAACCACTTCTCCTGATATTTCCGATAAATCTCCCTAATGATAATGGATCCTACTTGGGGCTCTGAACGATCCTCACTTTTAAATTCGGGTTGGGAACTATTTGGAATAAATCCCTTTGCAGTAATATCCTTTGTCATTGCAATCGCATTGGAATAAGCAAGGTCCTTGCCGTCCAGCGATAACATATATGCAGCAAAATAAGTGTCCCAATCAAATAGTACCCAATCATTAGAAAAGGTACGGCTTACAGGAGTAATAACCCTGTTGTTATTCGGATCATAAATAGTATTCCATGCCAAAACAGATTGCATAGCATTGTAAACTTCTGAGGCATCTTTATACTTGCCCCTACTGGCTATGATTTTTTTTCTTGCTTCATCAATTATTTTTTCGATATCCTTAGTTGATTTTGTAGCATCGGAACAGAGTGCCGCTACTTCCTTCAACGAAATCTTTAGATAGTCTTCCGATGAGGTGTATTTCCCTCCAACAATTGAGATTTTAATATTACCGGAAGGCGTGCCCGCCTTTATCTTCCCATTATTTACTGTGATGTTTCCCAGCCGGCCCCATAGCATTGAGGGAATCACTATGATCGAATCGTCCGGCAAATAACTGAGAGGGGTGATCAACAATAATAGCTGGCCATTCTTTGACGCGCTCTGAACCTGGACACGAATGCCTTTCCATTCCACAATTAATTCTGTGTATGATCCATCATAAGAATGAGGACCTGGTATCACATGCTCTTTTGTATCGTAACTCTCCCTTCCAATTAAAGTTTCTTTTAGCGTATCGCCTGATTGATGATTTAACAACTGGAGATTAATTGCAAAAGTTTCCGGCAACAATACATGACACAACAAACTCCTGGTATTCCAGGTATTCCAACCTTGCGTAAGTTTGGCATTCAACGCAGTAAATTCCTTTCCTATTTTTTTATTTTGTGTCGATAGATTCTGGGCTTTGATAGAATTGCTTAAAATGAAAAGTATCATTAAAACAAATACCTGGCATAAATAACCCTTTTTATTCATCTTCATTCTTTTTAATAAAACCGCTAATTTTCAAGAAAAATAATACCGGCTTTTCCGGTTATCCCTGACTTTAAAAGAGGGTTTTTCGCAGTAAACTTGTATTTAATATTTGTTTGAGTAAACTGCTTTTTATCTGGGTTCCTCACATCCCCTACTATCCTATTATTCCATGTATTTATTACCTGAACAGTAATATGATTTTTTCCTTTCGTCAGGTATTTTGAAATGTCAGCCTTGTAAGGAAGTGTCCAAACACTACCACAGTCTTTTCCATTTATAAATACTTTTGCTATTTCCTGAATATCTTCAAACACAACAAATGATTTTTTTCCTTTTGAAAGATCATCGGCCTTCACAAAAAAATCCTTCTCATAAGTTGCCGTTCCGGAATAATATTTAATTCCGTCATCTGGTATATCAGTCCAACTTACCAGACTATCCAAATGGTAAGATACAGGCCCGCCCATATTAGTATCAAATTGAACATTCCAATCATAACTGATATCAGTTGTTCTATTTTTTTCTACGCCCGTATTGCTGTTTGTAAATCCATACTGTAGGTTATAACCGTCATCAATTCCGCTTCCAGTATTTCTCCCAGACTTCTTTTTAAATATTACAAATCTTGACCCTACCGGATCCATCACGAAATCTATACTGATTCCATTTTCCACCTTTACACATTTTACGTTACGCTGAATCTGACCGGTTGCCGCATCCCACAATTCAGGAATCATATTTTTATCTACCCTGAATACACAGGTTACCTTTTCCTGTTTTGGTTTACTATTGGATACAAAATAAATCTCTTCTGTATTCGTCTGCCGGTGCAAATAATCAACGTGTCCATCTTCGTTATCAATTCCAATAACTTCCATATCGGGCGCAATTTGAAGTTCTGCAAGTACCTGCTTTACAGTCTTTCCCCAGTACACTTTCCCTTTTCCGTATTTATTGGAAAGAATCTTTTTACCGTCACAGTTTCCCCACATTTTGTCCGCAATAGTTTTCACTTCCTTGTCGCACTCTGGATAATTTTTTAAACTAGATGATAGTTGAGGCTTTTGGCCAACAATGATGGCTCCTTTATAAACCAGGGAATCGAGTTTCTTTAGTACGTCAATAGAAATGATATTCTTATCAGGAATCTGCATCATCCGATAACTCTGCCCCGAAGGCAAAACCAAACGACCATTCTCAACTTTCAGTTGTTTCGTAATGATATCTGCATTCATATAATCGTAATCATAACCCGGAAGTTTTCCCGGATTGACCGGCTTGAGCTGTCCACAGTGTAGACAATGGTTATCGTCATACAACGGCGTAATGTTTGGGTCAATCCTATCAGGGGGTACGAGGTTGGGTGCCTGATCTCCATAATAGAGACAAACATCTCCTACAAAATTACCCTGGCGCAGCAAATAGGAACTCCTGCTTATATAATCCATAAAAGGCCTCACCATACTCCACCATGTGGTATTAACATTGAAATGTTCGCCGGCATGATAGGCGAACCCCGGTTTGCCTGCGATTGCCGGGTTATGTGCAAACGTATGAAACACCACCTGGTTCAATCCTGCACAAAACGCAATGTCCATCAATTGCTTAAAATCAGTTGGACCCTGTTGCCAATTTTGCCAGCCGGTAAGAGATTCAGCCGCCACAATTTTTTTCCCGTAAATATGCGCGGCACTTGCCGCTTCTTTGGTAACCCAAAATTGTTTCCTGTTCCAGAATTCTCCCATCGGCACATCTGCATTTCCCAGTGCCTTCAACGGATCTACGCGAGGAGAACCACCGTGGCCTGCTTCTATGAAAATTTTACTCCCGTTTTCGTTCACCATATCTCGGGATTGTGCGTAATGATTTTCAATGATCAAGTCACTGACAAGGCGATGGTAATCCGCCAGAAATCTCATTCCAACAATACTATCCTTGCTCTTATATCCCTGGAGCAAAGGAAGAAATGGTTTTGAATCATACCCAAAGCGCACTTTAAATTCCTTCAAAAAATCAGGTGTCCAGTCATTTGCTTCCCATACTTCATAGCTGTCTAACTCAAAATATTTAAACCGATTATCAGGGATACCCTTAGCCAGCTTGGCAAGGATGCTGTCAAAATATGTTTTCGTTGCAATTTTGCTCAAATGATCAATTATGAGGCCATTGGAATTAGGACTTGGCACTTCCAGATTTTGACCAGTATTACACATAAAAAAAGAGATGATATCCCATTTTCCCTCTGGCACTTTCCAGTCAATATCCTTATCGCTCAACGTATATTTATCTAACACAATGGCTTTATTCGAAGAATAGTCAATTTCATCGAAGCCTGTATGCGGCACAGCCATAGAAGTGATCAAAGAAAATATTTTTGCTTTACCTTTTTTGCTTTCAGGAAATTCGATAATTATTTTTTGATTGGTCCCACCGCCTGTCACAACCTGCTTAGTCATGAGCAATTCCTTACTTGCATCTTTTGGAGTCATCCAGGACCCGCCTGCATTCCAACTGCTCGAAGCAAATAAACCGAGATTCAAGTTAAGACGCTTAGCTGTTTTCAATGCAAGCGACATGTATCCCAATGATTGGTCACCTAAAAATACAGGCCCTGCGGGAATGATTTTGCCGGGATCAGAAAGCGCGCCCACGTCCCATATAAAAGCACCTTGCATTCCTTTATTATTCATTTCCTCAATCTCATACACCATTTGGGCTGTATCCACATAGCCATTTAACCAATCCCAGAAAGCCAATGGTCGACTCTCCAATGGAGGATGTATAAAATTATCTTCCAGTTTTCTTTCAATAGAAGTATTAGAAGTAAACTGGGTTAAAAAAATTATTACGCCCGTGAGGATAGCTGTTACTTTAGCTAAGTGAAATATTTTTCTTTTCATAATTAATCTGATAAATCGTTTTTGCTAATTCAATAACATTCTTCATAATCCCATCCTCAAAGGAATTAAGTTTTCCTTAGTTTGCTGACATAGACAACCAAACTTTCATTTGCCCCTGTTCCCTGTTAGCCCATGCATAATAAGGAATGGCCGTAATTTTAATATTCTCATTTTTGCCGGATAATACACCAGCCCCATTAATGGTCATCACCCCATTCAGCATATCATCTCTGTATTTCGCCTTCAACACCAAAGTGCGTAATAATTTGTCCGTGGCATTTTCAAAAAAAGATTTATTATCTGTTTGTTCTAAACAATAAACCAAAGGTCCCCTGGTGATGGCGAGTTGTCCTCTTGTACTTTCAATCTTATCGTTGCCGGCTACCAGTTTAATCGGCATAGGCAAAACCAGTTCTATCTTGTCCCCTTTTTTCCAATTCCTTTTAATAATGGCATATCCTTTTTCCATAGTAATGGAGGATATCCTGATTCCATTTACCTTAAGAATAACTTTTTCTGTGGAAGCCATTTTATTTTCAGCATAATGATAAAGTTGTCCCGGTATCAACTCGCCACTTGCCCAACCGGGTATCCTTATATGCAAAGAAATATCCACCGGTTTTAGCGGATCCAATGCCAGATTTATTCTCCCATCCCATGGATAATTAGATTCCATTTTCATGGTGATATTCTGATCGCCCATGGAAATTTGGGCAGTATTTCCAATGAACTGATTTATATAAATAGCCTTACTGGTTTTTCCATAAATCGTAGACCCGATTTCCGGCAGAAAACGGACAATATTGCTCGGACAACAGGCTGGATTATTCCAGCTTTCCCTCTCATTTTTTCCTTTTGATTCAAGAGGATTTGTATAAAAGAATTTGTCCCCGCTCAATGAAACTCCCGCTAGCGTGGTATTATACATTGTGAGTTCTGCTATGTCAGCATATTTTGCATCACCTGTCAACATATTCATTCTTCTGTTCCAGAAGGTAAAAGCGATACCGGAACAGGTTTCACAATAAGCCTGGTCATTCGGAAGCAGGTATGGTGAACCAAATCCTTCATCATGAAACTGCCTTGAGCCTACTCCACCGGTGATATACATTTTTTTACCAACAATATCATTCCAAATGGAATCAAGTGCTGCCAGGTATTTGGTTTCTTTCTTTTCTATGGAAATATCCGTTACTGCGGAATAGAGATATCCAGCCCTTACTGCATGTCCGGCGGCATAAAATTGACTGGTTATAGGAAGGTGATCTTGCATATAAGATGGCGAACGCCAGCGATGAGGTGTGTTCGCATTAGGGTCCCTATCAGGTGGTGTAATTTTCTCTACGACCATCCGCGTTGGATCTCCTCGTTCGTCAACAAAAAAAACGGCTAAATTCAGGTATCTTTTTTCACCGGTTACTTTATAAAGCTTATAAAGCGCCAGTTCAATTTCTTCGTGCCCCGGCACTTCCAAACGCTTTCCAGGTCCAAATACAGAATCAATATAGTCGGCATAACGAATTGCAGCGTCGAGTAATTTTCGTTTATCAGTTACCTGATAGTATGCCGTAGCTGCTTCAAACAAATGCCCTGCACAATACAATTCGTGTTTCCCTGCAATATCCGTCCACTTCTTAGAAAGATCGAAAACAATCCAGTAAGTGAAAAGATACCCATCAGATTGCTGGGCAGATACAATTTTGTCTATAAGTGAATCGATCGATGCTTCCAATGCTGCATCAGGATTGTCTCCTATAGCATAAGCGGCACCCTGAATTATTTTGAAAATATCAGAGTCATCTGCGGCATTACCCGTGTGTTTACCTTTCTTTTTTCCTGAAGCAATATCAAAATTATCAATTTCATTGGCCGCTTCCTTCAAAGTTGACCTGATACCCACCACCCTGTTCTGATCGATTCTTGATCTCCAAAATTTATCAGTGATATGTACATGCTGATAAGATACTTCTTCAGGTATTTCGCCTTGTATTTTACTTTGTTGCGGAATCGGTTTTTCTACTATTGGTAATCGCACATTACCATCATAGGCAAATACGAAACTCCCAAAAATTAAAATAATTATTTTATTCAACATGACTATTTCTTTATTTTTTTATTACTGTATTCTTTCCCATTTTCATTCGAAGATTATCAGTTCAATTTTTATCCATTCAGAATCATAATGAGCAGCATCCAACTGTGGTTGCAGAGGTCATATTGCGCATTGTAGATTCCAAATTGGATAACCTCTATTTATGGTTTTCAAAAAATTAAATTATTTTTCACGATTTACCATCGACCAATTTTCTAACAGCATCCGGCGAATTGTAGCTGTGGCAAAATAAAAGCAAAGCCAAAGTATTTAAATATGCGCTTTAGCTTTGCTTTAAAATAATGAATTTTTTGCTTTAAGTCAGTAAAGAGTATTTTAATTCCAGTTCGGATTTTGTTTCAAATCCGGATTCAATGTTAATTCGTTAGTTGGAATCGGCATCAGATAGTTTCTGTCCGGCTTAAATCCCCATCCTCCGTTTGTGCCAGTAAGAGTAGTTTTGTAAGGATCAAGGAAATTATCAGCATCTACCGCTAAATTAGGATAGGCAGCTTTTATCTCTGCAGAATAATAAGCTCCTTTCGGTCTTTTGCCAACAAATAATTTATCCGCTCTCCAACGCATCAGATCATCTAAACGGAAACCTTCTGTTAAAAGTTCCACCTCTCTTTCCCTTCTTATCTCATACAAATAATTTGGGAGGGCATAACCATAATCAGGCCAGTTGGGGTCGTTTGTTATAGATGCCAGCACCATATCAGGCATACCTACTCTGTTTCTTAACTTATTAATAGTTAAGTCAAGATCACCCTGTGTTAATTGTCCCAATTCTGCTTTTGCCTCTGCATAATTAAGATATGCTTCTGCATAACGAAAGATAATATATGCCAACTCATTACTGTATGAACCCGTGGCAGGATCCAATTGAGGCCGGCGGAATTTCTGTGATTCGTATCCGGTTGGGTCGTTCTGTGCGCCCCCTAAAATGGGAAGTTTAAATTTAGTAGTATCATTTTTTAAATTAATGGTAATCGCATCGCCGGGAGTCATCACACTTTGTACAAACCGTGGGTCACGATTTTTAATTACATCCCTTATATCATTTTCTCCCTGATAAAGCGGGCTCAGGCCAATTGGTAAGCCATCTTTACAAAGATACATGCGAACCATTTCCTGGGTATAACCCGAGCCATGAGGCCAGTTCCACATATCATTTGTGAAATTATCGCCCTGGGCGCTACTGAAACTTCTCCATAGCAATATTTCCGGATTGGAGCCCAAATTGATTTGATTGAAAAGATTATAATAAACCTGGTTCGGATCTCCGGTAGATAGTGAATAAGTACCCCCGTCGATAACCGCCCTGGCGGCCTGAGCTGCTTTGGTTAAAAATGCATCCCCGTTTGTTTTGCCTTTAAACACATCATTCTGGTGGTATTTTTCCCAGGTGCCTTCGTAAAGTGCGACTCTGGATTCAAATAATGAGGCAATATCACGGCTTATCCGCTGTGCTGGAACTTCATTTTTCTTCTTCAATTTCGAAACTGCCATGTCCAGATCACTGATAATGAAATTAACCACGTCAGTTCTTGAACTGCGTGTACCGTATAAGGCGTCTTTGTCGCCTCCTGAAAGAGTTTTCGTGATAATAGGAAGATCCCCAAATTGCTTAAGCAGGGTAAAGTAATTCCATGCTCTGAAAAAATAAGCCTCTCCAATGTAGTGATCCTTCAATCCTCCATCTGGAACCTTAATGGCATTCTCCAGAAAATAATTGACGTTACGTACATTTGTCCATGTCCAACCACCACCACTTGATGGAATATTTATTGATCCATCTAAGCGATTTTTAGTAGGCAACCACAAACCTACTGAAATAGCCATATCCGTGCCCGCATCAAGCAGGGGGGTACCGCCTGATCCACTGCTATTCCAGCCGGGAAGCACTGAATACAATCCGTTAAGAAACAATTCCATATCCTGAGTTGATTTCCAGAATTCCGGTTCTGAAATTTGATCCTTAGGAGTTAAATCCAGGAAATGTTTTTTACACGAAGTAAAAACTATCCCAATTCCAAAAGATACTATAATTATATAAAATATTTTTTTCATTTCTGTTTTATTTAGAAGTTAACATTTAATCCAAAAGAATAACTTTTTGCCAAAGGATAGGATCTTCCATCTCCTTGTCTTCCACCGGTTCCTTCAGGATCCAACAATGAAATATGTTTGACGATAAAAAGATTTTCTCCAGAAAAATAAATATTGGCACTTTTGATCAGCACTTTGTTTGTAATTTTTGCCGGTATAGTATATCCCAGTCTTATATTTTTCAGGCGCAAATAAGCACCATTCTGTAAATACCGATCCGTCGGTCTGCCAAAAGCTTTACTATTATCCCCATCATAAACGGCATAAGGCTTTGGAAAATAGGCATTGGGATTTGCCCCCAATGGGCTGGTATCATCGCGCCAGTAATCCAGGTGTTCTTTATACACCATCATATGCAATGGTCCATTTGCCGGTCCTCTTAAAACATTCCCATTATAAAGTTCAGAAATATACAGATCCTGTTTGCCCACTCCCTGGAAAAAAGCAGAAAAATCAAAACCTTTCCAGGATGCGCCGAAATTAAATCCATAAAGGAATCGTGGAAGTTGATTACCCACTATTACCATATCACCATGATCATCCGCTGTATTTTTACCGTTATTGATTTTGCTGTTTTTATCAAGGTCCATGTATTTCAAATCTCCTGGATTCCATTTCCCTGACCATAGAAAGCTCTGATCTACCCAGTTAGAAACATCATCTGTTGTTTGGAAAAGCCCATTTGTTTTATATCCCCATGTTTCACCCAATACCTGTCCTTTGTAATAAGTACTTAATAGCCCTGTCGGATTGTTATAAGAAAGCACCACACTCTTATTGTTAGCCAGATTACCACCAATCTGATAATAGAAATCGCCTATATGATTTTTCCAATTAACTTCCAGTTCAAATCCTCGTGTTCTGATTTCTCCTGAGTTTTCTTTTGGTACAGCAGTACCCAACACAGCTGGGAGGGCAGTTCCGGGACCTACGAGGTTGGAAGTATTTGATTGATACCAGTCAAAAGTGGTAGTTAATCGATTTTTAAAGAACGCTAAATCGGTTCCAAAATCCAGCGTTTTCACTTTTTCCCATGTTAAATCAACGCTGGAAATATTAGGTGCCCCAACCGTCCATAACCGCTGACCACTAAACAAAAATGTACTTTGATTGACACCCAATGTAGGGACGTAAAGGTAGTTAGCCACATTCTGGTTTCCCAGTTGTCCAAAAGATCCCCTGAGCTTGAAGAAATTAACCACATCCTTTAAAGGAAAGAATTTTTCTTTGGAAACTATCCAACCCGCAGAAACGGAAGGAAAATAACCCCATTGTTTACCCGGTTCAAATCTTGAAGAACCATCTGCACGGAAATTGGCTTCGAGTAAATATTTTTCATTATAATCGTATTGTAGCCTTCCAAATCCGCTTCGTGTCGACCAATATCCCTGTCCGTCAGTTACGGTTTTAGTTCCTACAGCTGTATTAACAGCAGGAACGTTATCACTCAGCAAATACTGAGCGTCAGCATTCAGGGAGAAATAGTTATATTTTTCCTGCTGAAAACCAGCCATAATTGAGAGATTATGATTACCAAAGCTCCTGGAGTAGGTTGAATAAATATTAGGTGACAAATAATTGTCAGTATAGAGCCGGGGACGAAAGGATGTGTTAATTTTTGCTACCCCATCAGCCATATCTCCGTTTGGCCTCTGCCAGAAATATTGTTTGGCAGATAATTCCTCTCTGTTATTACTGGTTGTGTAGTTGAATTCAAGATTTGTTACCCAGCCTTTAATAGGTTCTAAGGTAATTCTTGGAGCCAGTACCATCTGCGTACTCCAAGTATTATCTCTTTCCGCCTGCCATTCGGCAATACGGCTTTCCTGTGTCCAGATATCCGTACCTGGATATTTTGCAGGCATGGTGGGTTTTAATTTGGTCATCATATCATAGATACGTCCCCTTCCCAGTTCCTGCTGCCAGGGAAACTCCTGTAAACCATAATTATATTTGAATATTACTCCAACTTTGGCCCAGGAGGTAGCCTTTGCATTTATCTTTCCATCAAAATTATACCGGTTGTAAGATTCATTACCATAGCGAAGCAATCCCCCTTCATCCCACCACCCTGCAGATAAATAATAATCGATTTTTTCACTGGAACCGGACACATTCAGGTCATGTTTTTGCCGAAGTGAAAACTTCTTAAATAAGATATCATACCAGTCGGTATTAGCAGCCGCACCCAAACCCATGGCACCAATATTCCAGGAAAGTCCATCGGGTTTACCATACATTTCAGGCGCACTACCAGGATTGGCTATGTTTTTGGCCAGACGGTCCAGTGCATCTGCATTGTACCAAGGGGAGTTCCCAACATTTTTAGCCGCATCATTCGCAACCAATGCAAAGGTCATGGCATCAACTAATTTGGGAAAGTAAACAGGTTTTCCAAAGGATACATTTGTTTGATAGCTTAAATTCATTTTCCCCTTACCGGCTTTACCTGATTTTGTTGTAATCAGGATTACGCCGTATGCAGCACGCGCCCCATAAATGGCAGACGAGGCAGCGTCCTTAAGTACAGTTATGGATTCGATATCGGCGGGATTGATACTGTTTATATCCATCGGGATATTATCAACCAGCACATAAGGAGCAGTACTTCCACTAAAAGAAGTCAGGCCCCTAATATTCATATTCATGTCTGCACCGGGTTCTCCACCTGCGCTTGAAACCGAAATATTAAGATTGGGCACCAAACCTTGCAATGCTTGTTGCGCATTTGCAACAGGGCGCGATTCAATTTCTTTTGCAGAAACCGTTGAAATGGCACCTGTTAAATTCACCTTTTTCTTAACACCATAACCTACTACAACTACATCATTTAAAGAGTTAGCAGATGATTGAACCAATTTAACAGAAAGATTGTTGGAATTTGCGCCAACTCTAATCGTTTGTGTTTCATAACCGACAAATGAAATCAAAAGTGATACAGTGTTTGTCCCGGAAGGGGCGCTAATTTCAAATGCACCTCCATCTTTTGACAAGGCTACTGTTTTACTGCCTTGAATAGAAATGGTGGCTCCATCTAATGGCTCATTAGTTACAGCATTCTGGATATATCCCGTAATTTTTTTCTGGGCGTTCCCCGCGAAAGAAATCAACAGAACAGTAAAAAAAGCAATACTGACTTTGAGTAGTTTTGGAATTTGCATAATTTAATTTTTTAATGCAGTTAAAAATTGAATTTCGATATTAAGAATAAAAAAGTACCCCGGTTATAACACTGAAATTCTTGAGATACTATATGATAAAAACTTGAAAAGATATTTTTTACTTTAACCCTATTGCTTGTTTTAATTACGACCCTATATTCCTTTTCTACGATAAATAGTATGCGACATTCCCGTATTTTGTGTAGTCTATTAAAAAGCAAAAGTGATAAATGACATGGTGGTCTCTGCAAAAACAAAGTATCCCTTTATTCGTCTTAAAAATTTCTTTTATTCCCAACACTAAATAGGTTGCACTTTATAATTGTGAAGATATTTATTATACATATTGAAACTATCCTGCACTATCCTGCACAATCCTGTACTATGCTGGTATTCTATAAATGCAATTATCCCATTCTTTATGGCAAGAGAATATTAATTAAATAGTAGTAGAGATGATATTGAAAAACTTTTACCAGACAAATTGAACCCTATGTATTCCCATCCAAACGATAAAAACAATGGGTAGTTTTATGATGAAAAACCATCAGGCTAAATAACTATTATACTTCAAAAAAATAATTCTGAAAAAATAAGAAGGGTAAAATTCAAAGAGGAAAAAAGAGGAAAAAGATTGGTATTCCTTGCCTATAACTTTTACCTCGAAGCAACAGAAATTGCACAATTATATCTACACAGATGGGTAATCGAATTGCTTTTTAAATAGAAAAAGCATTACCCAATATAAAAACCTTTTGGGCAACGTAAAAGTGCAGTGAAAACGCAGGCAAAGATTGCAGTATCAAACTAAGTTTTCTTCCTATTGCAAACAAAAAGTTTATGCTCACACATAGCTTCTAGGAAATTGTACAGATCAAGCATGTTCTTTTTTAAAAATAGGCAGATAAAGAAAGTTTTTTAGCAAACTCACCTTTAAGGTTGACTAATGTCGAAACGCTAATATAGAAATCTATGAGAGCTACAGTACTATATTTACAGATGCATCCTATTATTTACTTAAAAAGGTAGTTGAAATACTCTAAGATTATTTCAATTCGCGCACCCAGATGTTGCGATAGCTTAAAGGATCACCATGATCTTGCAATTTAATCGGCTCCGGTCCATGATTTACATACTCATGTTTACCAATATAGGCACTCTCCCCTAATAGTTCATAATCATTTTGAATAAGCACGCCATTAAAAAAAACAGTCACCTTAGCACGGGTCTTTACTGTAGAATCACTATTAAATGTTGGTGCTTTCCAAACTATATCATAAACATTCCATTCGCCAGCTTTGCGCGCCGGATTTACTAAAGGGATAGATTCTTTATAGACACTGCCCACCATTCCATTGACATAAGTTTTATTTTCATTATTGTACCCATCAAGAACCTGGATTTCATATCCACCGGCTTTTCCATTTGTGGCAGCCAGAAATACGCCACTATTGCCACGACCTTGACCGGCACCGGTGATATCGGAAGGTATACGAAACTCTATATGAAGTTGATAGTTAGTGAAACTTCTTTTTGTTGCAATATCACCTGAGGGCTTGTTAACTGTAAAAAATCCATCAGAAACAATCCACTTTGCCGCAGAGCCATCTTTTGAAGAAACCCATTCATCTAAATTCTTCCCGTCAAAAAGAATGAAAGCATCAGATGGAGCATCCCTGAAATCTTTTCCGGGTGTCACTACTTTTGGTAAGGGGCCCCATACTTCCGTATCAGCGGGATTCTCTTTTTGCTGAGCACTAACGACCAATACACTTCCAATGAGAAAAAAAGCCATCATTAGTATTGAACTTTTCATGATCTTAAATTTTTAATTTTTCTTTATGCCACGATTATATCATTGCGCTGATTCATTTTTCGACATTAAGTTTTCCTCGCATCATTAAATAATGCCCAGGGAAAGTACATATATAATCATAGGAACCGGGTTTATCAGGTGCCTTGAAGAAAATAGTTTCCGACTTTCCAGGCTGTAACAAAAGTGTATGGAATAATACTTTCGGTGAAGCAGGTACAAAATTCATACGTTGTCCGTTGATACCCAATTTTAAAGCTAACTCACCTACCATATTGCCTGATTGTATATCAGTAAGTACAAAATTGTGAAGCATATCATCAACGTTATTAAAGGTTAGTTTAATCTTCGTACCTGGTTTAACATTGATAGATTCCAGGTCAAATTTTAATCCTGGTTTTGTTCCAAGAACAATAGTGCGATCGGGGCCATTCTTCCAATCTGCAGGTTGTTTTGTTACGTGTTTTTGTGTTTTCACTTTAATAGCCGCTTGGTTCGCATTTGTATTTTTTTCTTTTGAAGTTAGCATTTTAGAATGTTCGTGAGCCATCATAACAGTCACCCTATTATCTGCCGTTATTGATAATTTCTCACCATCAGGAATTCGATTAAGCGTGTAAAATCCATAATTATGCATTAAAGAAAAGTTATCAGCAGAACGTATGCCCTCAGCCTTAATTTCATGTATGTATCCTAACTTTAAGCTATCAAGCACCAATCGCACACGCAGATGATCCGGAGAAACTGAAATTGCTTTTATGTTACGTGGACCCACATTAATAGTAGGACTACCATATTCGTGATGATATTGGTACGTAAAAGTATGGATATCATAAGAAGCTGCATTACGTGCTGAGTTCTCATTCACCGGCATGGTGAACTCCAATTCAAATCCATCTGGTTGTGCTCTGATTGCCTTGATCTCAAAAGGTGTTACTCCGGTATATACCAATCTTTGCAATCCATAAGGCTCCGGACCGGTTGAACCCCAACCACGTGAAGTCATACCCACAAACATGCTCCCATCAGATCCCCAGTTCATCCGTATTAGTCCTGATGAAAATCCCTGACGAAAAGGAAATGCAGCACCTTGATAAATTCCTTTTACTTTTTCCAGAAATACACGCGAAATCTTACTCTCTCCCTGGTCCCCTATAAGCATCTGACCTTCAAACGGCCCCATTTTGCCCCTGCCGTTATAATTTAAAACCGCTGAAGAAGAAATTCCTAAGATTGTATGAGGAAGCCAGACTGAAGGTGTCTTGAGGCCAGGAACCCTTTTTGCAACCTCAAATTCAGGCTCACCGGTATCTGGTATATCGCCTATCCGTAATTTAACCGGAGAATCAGGCTGGTCAGCCCATCTCAATCCTTCAGGATGTCCCAGAAAATCTCCTTTCTCAACATTGGCAATGAATCCAGAGCCCATCCAGCCACCCTGATTCTCAACATAGAAAATATCACCGTCATTGTTTAAAGTCATTCCTGCGGGAGAGCGGAAGCCTGTGGCGAAAGGTATCATTTTACCACCTGGTGTAAGTTCCAGCATCCATCCATGCCACTTCGAAAGACTTTCTTCTCTTCCTGTCCATCCCAGATTTAATGCAATTATCATATTGCCATTTTTATCCATCATTGGCCCATAAGAGTATTCATGATAATTGCCCGATAGAGGCCATGAATAAATCGTTTCATATTCGTCAGCTACACCATCACCATCTAAGTCTCTCAGCCGTGTAAGTTCTGAACGCTGCGCAACATATAAATCTCCTTTGACAAATGTGAGCCCTAAAGATTCGTGCAAACCATGAGCGAACAATTTATATTGCGGAGGTAATCCATCTTTCATATACGGGTTGCTTATAATCCATACTTCACCATGACGGGTACACACGGCCAAGGCGTCATTCGGCAGAAATGCCATTCCACCCACTTCCAAAGGCAAACCTTGTGGAATTGGGACAGTGACCAAGCGGTAGACATCATTCTCCTGCTGAATCTTTGCCTTATCTGATGTACTGTTTTGATTTTGCTTATTTGCCCCCTCCTGAGCTGAGGCAATCATGACACTCAATACGAACGCGCAGCTCAATAAACATTTTCCTGAACGATAGATATTTGTATATGTGGTTTTAATATAAGTATTCATTGTGTTTTTTGTTTACCAGATAATGGAATAAGTTAATGGAGACGGAGCGTTTGTAACGGCCACGATAAGTTCCTGGCCATTTGTTACTTTTCTTACAGAGGCCTTAATACTTTCATTGAGTTGAATGTAATAAGATTTGTCACCGATAACATATAAACCTTTGCCTAATGATTCAATCACTTTGGCATACGCAATTCTGCAAAACAGGTCTTTCGGCGCATTGGTTACTATTAACTCTCTTACAAGGGATTTTCCATCAGTCTGTGGCGATATCTTGTCAAATACTTTATAGCCTGCAACTTCATATCTGAAAGTCGGAATTCTGTCTTTATCAAGTGTGTAACCTTTATTATGCATGTCGTCAAACGCAATTGAATCAGGCCAAAATGTATTTTCATCTGCCAAAGTAGCGAATGTGGGTGTGGCTGATAAGCTGATAACGCTGCCTAATGGTATTGCCAACTGCGGTTCTCCACGTTGATCCCACATATTTGTTACATCTAAAAACTTCCCACGCCATATTTGAAGCAATGCACCTTGTTTCACATCATAAGAATAATTTGTTTGATTTAAACTTCCAACAGATACGGCATAGGTACGTTTTTTACCTTCAAAATTCAAAAAACTTCTAAATGTATAAGTTTCGCCATCAGGATTAAGAATGACAGGATTTACAACACGCGGAGAACGACCAGTTTTTGGGTTGGTAGAACTGGCTGGCATTTGTATTTCAGGAAAAGACCCAGCATTTATATTGCGGAATGCCACTGAGGTACCTGCCCCATTTAGAATGAGAGGGCCTTTTGTTTTTTCATCATTAAACATTGACCCTTGTGTTGGTCCGCTTACTTCCACATGCGCTTGAACAAGTACATCATTTAAATATATTTCCTCAAAATAGGCATTCGAGATTTTTGTACCCCGGGTATCAAACTTGGGCGCCCGGAATTTTACACGTAAATGTTGCCATAAGCCGGGGGCTCTCGCTGCATTCATTAGTGGGGCATTTCCGTTAAACGAAGAAGAAGAATCCGCAATCTTCTTTCCTATACCGCCCATGTCGGCAACTGTAGGATCAAATTTTGTCCAGCTATCTGTCAACTGGATTTTATATCGCCCTTGTAGGTAAACTCCCGAAGTTGCTCCCCTGGACAGCATAAAATCTAATGAAAGATCAAGATCGCCAAAATCTTCTTTTGTTATCAAATCTGAGCCATTTTTTACGGGCATACTGGCAACCGATCCGTAACCGTTTAAAATTTTAATTGGATCTGTTCTACTGAAATCAGCAGAAGCCCCTGAACCGATCACCCAGTTTTTACCTGGATTCTGAAAGGCTTCCAGATTATTTAGTGGAATGGGGACTGTCACAGAAATTTGACAGAATCCCGACGACGCATACAATATGCCTGAAAATATAAAGAGCGTAACCTTACTAAAAATATTCATATTATTATCATTTTTTATCTATATTTAAATGCAAAATACATACTAAGGTCCACTATTCAGATTTGATTGCTGATAAACACATTTGCCGTTTTATAAGTCATGGTTTGACCAAGATTTATTACAGTGTAGGATTTTTTAAAATTGCCTAAGTCTTTTTGTTGCCATAAATCTCTTACTTTTTGCATTCCTTTTAAACCAATCTGTCTCGAATTTACGATAACATCTTTTTTATTTTTTTATTTTTTTTTAATCAAAACATCTGTCGTGCCGCCAGAAATGGACTTGATATAAAATTCAATACTATCTTTATTATATACTTTATATCCCTGCTGTGGTCTTGAATCTTGATCATGTCTGGCTGATTTGTGAACATTATTCCTAAAGAGTTTAACCACGCCAATGTTAAAATCAAAGAACATACAATTATTTTTAGAGATCATCCTGAAATTTTTCCATTCTGAAATACCATTTATTAGCAATTTCCTCATCTCTAATTTAGATTTATATAAAAATTCTGGAACGTTTATACAATATGCTGTTTTTATTATTGTGAAGGTATTCATCTGCCAATTTAAACTATCCTGCACTATGCTGGTATTATATAGTTCACATTATCCCTAATCTCTACGGCCAGAAATAATAAATGAAAAAAAGACACCAAAGCAACTTTTCATAACAAGGCTTTATAGGAATATTTTATTCTAACAATTTCCCGATGATAATACACTATAGGATAGTAATTTTACAACCATATGATTCAACAAAAGAACCTTCCTGCTGCCATTGTATTCCTATTTTTTTTATTGTTACAAAGTTGTCGTACCGGAACAATAGATGCTACATCTCCACTTACCGCTGTGGTTTGTAGCAGTCCTTCTTCCAGTGGCAATGCGGGATTCAAAACGACTATTGAAAATAACGTGAAAGCTCCTGCACAAAAACAGGATCAAATGGTATGGATACCCGGCGGAACATTTTCAATGGGAACAGATGCCGCAAATGAATCATTATGTGAAGTACAGGGAATTACCGAAGATGCAACACCCATACACCGGGTTTATGTAGATGCTTTCTGGATGGATGAGCATGAAGTTACCAATGCAGAATTTGAAAAATTTGTAAAAGCAACTGGCTATAAAACCATTGCAGAAACGGCGCCCACCAAAGAAGAATTTCCCAATGCCCCGTCGGAAATGCTGGAGGCAGGTTCAGTGGTATTCAGCCCCCCCGCCCAAATAGTTTCCTTAGATAATTATCTGCAATGGTGGGAATATAAAAAAGGTGCCAATTGGAGACATCCGTATGGTCCCTCAAGTAATCTTACCGGAAAAGAAAATTATCCTGTGGTTCATATTGCATGGGATGATGCAGTGGCTTATGCCAAATGGGCCGGCAAGCGATTGCCTACAGAAGCAGAATGGGAATTTGCCGCAAGGGGCGGAATGTGTGGAAAGAAATTTAGCTGGGGTGATGAATTTAACCCAGCAGGAAAATCTATGGCCAATACTTTCCAGGGGAATTTTCCATTGAATGATAATGGCAAAGACGGTTACATTGGCATCGCCCCTATCAAACAATTTCCGCAAAATAGTTATGGTCTGTATGATATGACCGGCAATGTTTGGGAATGGTGTTCCGATTGGTACCGTTCGGATTATTATGAGCAGGTAAGTGAAAATCAGTTACTAAAAAATCCAAAGGGTCCTTCAGATAGTAATGATCCGTATGAACCCGGCATTCAAAAAAAAGTGCAGAAAGGTGGTTCCTTTTTATGTACCGATCAGTATTGTTCCCGATTCATTATGGGAACAAGGGGCAAGGGCGACTGGCGCACCGGCACCAATCATGTTGGCTTCCGCTGTGTAAAAGATGTAAAATAATCTGTTGGCGGATTGAGTACATAAGAATTGTTAGTGAATTTTGTATCACTACTATAAACCGTCTTTTTACAAAGATTAATTTACTCATTTCAGACTTCATCGGGATAGTCAATATGTAAATTCGAAAATTTTTGTTTTGCTTTTTTCCTGAGATTTACTATAAAATAACTGATTATATTCTAATTTCAGGAAAAATATTTTAGTTTAATAATATCATGCGGAATATCTTTTTTATTCCATGCCGTATGGATGCAAAGGGCAGCACCTATAGCTGTAGCCTGCGCCATTGTTGCTGCAAACACTTCAATGCCGGGAAAAGCGGATGCAAGCAGGTGCATATAAATAGTATTGTTGCTGAAGCCCCCATCGACAAATATGCGCTTCACATCGGTTCCTTTTAAAACCAATTGAGTCGACAAATACTGTTGAACCACAATATCTAGAATCAACTGATGATAAGCTTCTTCGTCATTTTCAAAAGAAGATAATTCCCTGGAAGTAAACAAAGATGTCCGTCCGTCAGACACACGTTTATTCTTAATTTTTGTTTGCTCAATTAATTGATTCAGGGAGCCGTTTTTATCCTGTAGCGCCTTAATTGTTGTAGGATTAAAATCCATCAGGCGATATCTGACAGAATTTTGATTAAAATATTCACCTATTTTTTTTACCTGTTGCTCATGCTCATTTCCAGCAAATAATCGTGAAGCTTTCACGGGTTTACCATCGTAGGCCATATAGCAAAGACAGTCATATTTAAGTTCGTCTTTTGTGAGAGGTTCATGGTTAAAGGGATTCAAAGAAATACACCACGTTCCGGTGGATATTAATACAAAAGGTTCCTTGAAATTCATGAGATAGGGGATCAACGCTGCGGAACTATCGTGAAGACCGATTCCCACTGAATAATTGTTACCAGGAAAAGAAGAAGAAACCACTTCTGTACAAGAATAGATCGGAGCCAGTTTTTCGTATATGCTTTCCTGTTGTATCCACGCATGATATTCGTTTTTTTGAAAATCCCAAAAATTAGTGTGGCATCCAATGCTGGTAATATCGCTGTAAACTTTTCCTGAAATCAGAAAACTTAAATATTGTGGAAGATGTAATGCGTATTTTATTTCTTGAAATAATTCAGGCTTTTCATACTTTATCCGGTACAATTGCATTCCTGAATTCAGGCTACCTAAAACAGGAGATGCGGTGCGAAACGCAAATTCTTCTTCGCCACCGTAGGCATCATAAAATTTCTTTTGTAGCGATTCTGGGTAAGGTTTTAAATAATTGTATAATGGCGCAAATGCCCGTAATTGCTCATTTAGATAAACAAAGCTGGCACCATAACTTGTAAAATTTATGGCTTTGACGTTAAATTTTTTTATTCTGAAAACTTCCCGCAGGGAATCAAACACTGATAATTTTAGGCTCTCTAAATTTTCACAGGGAAATCCATCTTCATCCCTAGTTTCAATAAAACGCGCAGACCTTTCAAAGATAATTTTATAGTTTTCATCAAACAAAAAAAGCTTTTTATTGGTTTTTCCAACATCGAATATGGCTATGACATTTTGTTGATTCATGAAAAATATTTTTCCCGTAGGGACAGGTAGCGATATATCTTCTTTCCAAACGCAATTCAGGACAGGTCACGACCTGTCCCTACAATCCCGTGGCTGTCGTTTTACTGCCTCTTTCTTTAATTAAATTCTCTCTGACTTTTTCACTGCGATACAAAGACAAGGGACTCAAAGCCCCACCAGCACGAATTCTTGCCTCTGCTACTATTGCGCGAACATCGGTACGATAAGCTTGCTGCAATATTTCCTGTGCAGATACCACATCATTATTATTTTGTGCGTCCACCAGTTTTTTTCTGTCAAGTATTAAGGATTGTGCGTAGGCAATCATGATGGCCTCAACTGATTGTAACAGATCTTCTAACGGATCTTTTATATTATGCGAAGCATCAATCATCCACGCTAAATCATTCGCATGATTCATCTTCTTTGTATCCATACCTTCCACCAGTTCATTAAAAATTAAAAATAATTGGTAAGGTTTGATGCTTCCTACGGTTAGGTCATCATCACCATATTTTGAATCATTAAAATGGAAACCGCCCAGCTTTCCTTCCATCAATAGTAATGCAACAATTTGTTCGATATTTGCATTTGCTAAATGATGCCCAAGATCAACAAGGGTATAAGCTTTTGGTCCAAGTTTGGAAGCAAATAATAAAGATTGACCCCAGTCACCGACAGTCATTGAATAAAAGTTGGGTTCAAAGGCTTTATACTCCACAAATATTTTCCAATCAGCAGGCAAAGCACTATACACCTCTTGCAGACTTTCTAAAGTATTTTGAAAAGCTTTTCTAAAATTTAACTGGCCGGGAAAAGTTGATCCATCACTTAACCAAACAGTGAGTGATTTGGATCCTAATTCTTTTCCATATTTTATTACTTCAATATTGTGATCTACCGCCTGTTTGCGGACTGCTTTATCCACATGCTGCATAGATCCGAATTTGTAACTTAATTTTTGACCCGGCTGATCTTGGAAAGTATTGGAGTTCATCGAATCGAAGCGTAATCCATGTTGTGATGCCAGTTTTTTTATTGCATCAGCATCGTTTGGAATGTCCCATGGGATGTGTAATGAAATAGCACCACTTGACCGATTTAGTACATGAAGTAACCCTATGTCTTCAATTTTTTCTTCCAGATCACGAGGTTCTCCGCCGCCGGGAAATCGGCCAAAACGTGTGCCGCCGGTACCTAAAGCCCAACTTGGAATAGCTACCTGAAAATCAATTAATTGTTTGATGACTCCATCAGCATCATTTATTTGTTCCGAAATAAATTGGTAGCTCTTCGTATGGCTTGACAAATTCTCTTCGTTGCTTCTTTCGATCTGTTTTTTTCCCAATATCATTTTAAATACTTTTAAGCTTCAATTTACGGCAATTAAAATACTTTCTCAAGATGCATAGAAACCGGTGAACTGTCGGCTTTAATTTCCATGATATTTCATCTTCCAGTTTTTAATATCCGATTTTAAAGCGTTTTATTAATTTCATTTTAGAAGTCACAGGCACATAAATTTTTTTAATAAAAATCAAAAGGTCGACGGATTTAAAAATCATCAGCGATTTGATTAACTGTTTATGAGAAAATTTTTATCTTACAAACGCAACGGCAATGCCACCATCTACATTTAATATATTTCCTGTTGATTTATTAAGCAGTCCACCCACAAAAGCGAAACAGGCATTGGCAACATCTTCCGGCAAAATTGATTCGTTCAGCAAAGTTCTTTTTGCATAAAACGCCCCGAGCTCCTCAACAGGAATGCCGTAAGCCCTGGCACGACCTTCTGCCCAACCATTACTCCAAATATTACTGCCATTAATTACGGCATCCGGATTTACAGAATTCACCCTGATCTTATCTTTTCCTAACTCCGCGGCGTTTAACCTGCTCATGTGTAATTGCGCCGCTTTTGCAGCACCATAAGCTGAATTATTTGGACCACTAACTAATGCATTTTTACTCACTATATTCAAGACATCGCCACCAAGGCCCTGCCTACGCATTATTTCTACCACTTTTTGTGTAACAAAAAATTGTCCTTTAACTAACACATCGTATAGTAAATCCCAATCATCCTCCGTGTGTTCTTCCATTGGTTTAGAGATAGAAAGTCCGGCATTATTTACTATTATATCAACTCCACCAAATGCCAATACTGAATTCATTAATGCCTTTTCGATCGTTTTTATATCAGTTACATCAAGTATGTCAACTATAAATGCATCCTTTCCATAGGTATCATCAAATTCTTCCTTAGCCCGCATTAATCTCTCCTTGTTATTGTCCGAAAGAATGATACATGCGCCTTCATCAGCAAACTTTTTAGCTATGGCTTTTCCAATTCCTCCCCCGCTTCCCGTAATGAGCGCCACGCGGCCACTCAGAGATTTAGGTTTTGGCATCCGTTGAAGTTTGGCCTCTTCCAACAACCAATATTCGATATCGAACGCTTCTTGCCTCGGCAATGATGTATAATTAGAAATGGCTTCTGCACCTTTCATTACATTGATGGCATTTGTATAAAATTCGGCAGCCACGCGTGCCGTTTGTTTATTCTTAGCAAAAGTGAACATCCCTAAGCCAGGATACAGTATCACTACGGGATTAGCATCCCTTATTCCCGGGCTATTTTCATGTTTACAAGTATTGTAATAATCAGAATACATTTTTCTGTATTCCTGAAATTGAGGTTGAATTTTTTTCGTTAAATAAGAATTGTCATTGATTGCCTCATTGGGTGCCAGGTTCAATACCAATGGAAAAATTTTTGTTCTTAAAAAGTGATCAGGACAACTCGTTCCCATTGGTGCCAGCTTTTCCAAGTCATTTGAATTAACGAATTCCAAGACTTTTTCATCATCGTTAAAATGTCCTATCATTTTAGTTTCAGAAGAGCAAAATCCTCTTAGTATGGGTGCCAGCACCGCCGCTCTACTTAATCTTTCTTCTTTCGGTAATGATTTGACTTTTTCGCCACCAAATACTTCACCTCTCTTTCCATAATTATCATCAAGGTATTGAGCGCATATTTCAATCACCTCCAAGGTATTTATATAACTTTCATGGGCAGTATCACCCCATGTAAATAATCCGTGCGAACCAAGCATAATTCCACGGATACCAGGATTTTCGTCTAAGCATTCACGTAACTTTAAAGCCAGATCAAAACCTGGCCGTTGCCATTCCACCCAGCCAATGCTTCCATTGAATATTTCCTGAGTAATCTTTTTGCCATCTCGCGCGGATGCTATTGCTATTGCAGCGTCGGGGTGTAAATGATCAATATGTTTAAAAGGTAAAAATCCATGCAACGGTGTATCGATCGAAGGAGCTTTTGACTGCAAATCAAAAATGCAATGATTGAATAATTCCACCATTTCATCTTCACACTTAATTCCCCTGTAAACATTTTTTAATCCCCTTAAACAATCCATATACAAAGATGCCAACCCGCTTCGATTCATTGTTCCGAGATCCCCACCACTTCCTTTTACCCACATCACTTCCATTTCTTTACCGGTTGTCGGATCAATGGCCATTGTTTTACAGGAAGTATTACCACCTCCATAATTCGTTAATCTTAAATCGGCGCCTAATAAATTTGAACGATAAACAAGCAGCCCAACCTCATCTCCTTCCAGTTCTGCGGCTTTGGCAGGATCCCACAAATAACTAACATGTTTAAAATCTTTTGTTGTAGTACTCATATTTGTATTTGTTTCTTATTAAAATTAATTTTTTCATCCCAAATTGTTATTTAAATAACCAATAATAATATCATTTTCAAATGTATTAAGAATTTGCTATGCTTTTGAAGCTGGCTTACAACCTCATAATTTTATCCACTCACTGATGCAATGAATTTCCATAACCTACCAACACTACAGACGCTATAATCGTAATAATTCCTAAAATAATAGTTGTTCTTGTTTTCGTACTAACGCCCTTCCACTCTTTAAGCGCAAAGCCCCAGAGATTAGCCACTAAAATAATAAATGACATGTGAAGTATCCAGGAACTTGCACCATTGCCCAGTTTGCTTTCGCCCATCCCATAGAAGAAAAACTGGAGAAACCAAAGCGTGCCCGCCAAAGCACAGAAAAGGTAGTTGCGGAAAAGCGGTGTTTTTTTATCGGTATAATCCCCAAAGGTTTTGTTTCGAATATTTAAATACATGCACCATATAAAATTAGTGGTGAGCCCTCCCCATAACAAAACGATGTAAATAACATTGTTACGATATAAAAAATTTCCGGTTTCTGCTGGATTAGCAGCCTTCCACGCATTATTTGCTACTTCAGCCATTTGAGTTCCCGCTTCAATACCGTAATTAAAACAGGCGCTAAGAATACCCGAAATAATACAGACAATCAATCCCTTTACCAGGTTAAATTCTTTTACACTTTCTTTCTTCTTTTCCTCCGGCAGTTCACGTTCTTTCAAAACACCAGCTCTACCGCAAATAAAAATGCCGAGCAGGCAAAGAACAACGCCGACAAGAACGATTTGACCCCAATTATTGGAAAGTAAATCTGTGAATGTCACTTTACCTTCAGCAGTATGAAAGTTGTAATAAATAGCAGGAGCCAAAGCCCCAAATGCTGAAGTAAAACCCAACAATACTGAATTGCCCAATGACATACCAAGATAGCGCATTCCAAGCCCATACATTAATCCGCCAATACCCCAAAGAATACCCCAAAAGAAAGTCCAGCCAAAAGTTGAAGATGGCGTGCTGGAGATAATTTCAAAAAAATGGGGGATAGTAAGCCACGCCGCGATAGGTGGGACAATTAACCAGGAAAACAGGCCTCCTACAATCCAGAAGTTTTCCCAGTGCCAGCCTTTTACCTTATTATAGGGTACATAAAAGCTTCCAGAGGCAGTACCTCCGATGAAGTGATAAAAGATGCCAAGGATTATCTGCATACGTGAATTTATTTCGATCGAAGACTGAATCAGCTAACAAAAATAAAAGACCCAAATTTAAAAATCATCATGTACTGTCATGGTTAGAAAAAACATTGAGAAAGAATTCATAAATTGCCTGCTGTTTAAATTGATCATTCTTAATCTTGTATTGTTGAGCTCCGAAAATATATATCAATATCTAAAGTTAGATGAGCAATCTATTACTCCAAAATATTTGCAAATCGCCAATTCTGTATTGCATGCTGTTGAGATAAATGCGGTTTCAAAAGATTACTTATTGCCATCCATAAATGATTTAAGCTATGAACTTGAGATATCAAGGGATACGGCAGAAAAAGCATTGCGGTATCTGAAATCTTTAGGCGTCATTGGTTCTGTTCCGGGTAAAGGATATTTTATTGCCAACACGGATTTTAAACAGAAGATAAAAGTCTTTTTGCTGTTCAATAAACTGAGTGTGCATAAAGAAATAATCTACGATTCTTTTGCTGCTAAACTGGGTGACCAAGCAGCCATTGATTTTTTTATTTACAACAATAATTTTTCGCTGTTTAAAAAATTAATGCAGAAGAATAAAAACAAGGATTATACACATTATATAATTATTCCCCATTTTCTGGAAGGCGGCGACAATGCTAATGACGTTATCAATGAGATTGATTCTGGGGAATTGATTCTATTGGATAAATCAATTTCCGGTATTAAAAGAAATTATGGAGCTGTTTATGAAAATTTTGAACAGGATATTTATCTTGCGTTGAAGGAAGCGCTTCCACAGTTGAGCAAATACCAAACGATTAAAATCGTTTTTCCAGAATACACTTACCATCCGGTGGAAATCCTCCATGGTTTTTATTCTTTCTGCAGCGAATTTGCTTTCAATCATAAGGTAATACAAAATATTGTAAAAGAACCGGTGAATAAAGGTGAAGTCTTTATTAATCTAATGGAAGATGACCTCGTGATTTTGTTGGAAAAAATCCAGAGAACTGATTTAAAAGTAGGGACTGATATTGGCATCATATCTTATAATGAAACACCCTGGAAACGTTTCATCTTGAATGGCATCACGACGATTTCTTCTGATTTTAAAAAAATGGGCGAGATGGTGGCAGATTTAGTTTTAAACAACAGTAACGAACATATTGAAGTTCCGTTTGCCTTGACGTTGAGAGACTCGCTTTGAGATCGGTTTTCACATACCCGTAAAATTGCTAACTATTAATATGAGGGTCAATTGTAAGGATCTACTTTCTCAACATAATGATCTCTCAGTAAATTATTGGGTTCAGTGGGTATATATTTCTTCAGGTCTGCTTGTTCCGCATTCCCCACATATTTCACATAAACATATCCAGTTGAGGGTTTATTTTTACTGTCCTTCAGGAACAGTGAAGTTTCAAAGCAAGTAACGCCTGCTTTGATATTCAAATTAAATATCACTGACTTCATCTCCTTTGTAACTTTTTTAGTCTGATGAATATTCCCGACAGTAAGGCTGACAGAATTAATGGGCTGATCCTCGTCTCCAGTCTTATTATCAACAATTCTTTTTCCCGATTCGTCCGGCCACCTGTTCACCCTGACCTCATAGTTCCCCTCCTTAGCAACCTTAACTACCCAAACGCAATCCCCTTGACGTATATGAGCGTCTTGGCGATAAAGAATTGTCGGATTCTCGTATTTCGTTCCAATATAAATCGGGTTATATTTTTCAAAATCTACTGAAACATAGTTCCACCAATTCTCATACCGATGGTATAGATCTTTTACCACATCCGGGTTTTGACCAGCGACGTCCAATGTCTGCCCAATATTATCTGTCATATCATACAATTCATCTTTGTCTCGTTTTACGAGTCTCCATTTCTTTGTCATAACCTGATATTCCTTGTTCTTAACCGGGTAGTCCACTCTCTGGTTATGTACAATAAGAGTCCTGTCATCTGACCAGTCTGTAATTTTTCCTGTCAGAAGAGGGGCTAAACTTCGTCCATCATATTTCAGAGTTTTGGGTGTTTGCAACTTACACAAATCTATCAGGGTAGGCATGATATCGATTTGCGCTGAGATGGCATTTATATTTTTGCCTCCCAGGATGCCACCCTCCGGCCAACGTATAAAAAAGGGAACCCTTTGGGAGTTCTCGTAGCCGTATATTTTGCCCCCTCTCATTCCCATGCTATAACCTTCTTTAAGAAAACCGGTTTCAAAATCGATAATGGTTCCCCCGAACCACGGACAAGGACCGTTATCAGACATAAATATGAGGATTGTATTCTTATCCCCTCCCATTTCTTTTAATTGAGTCAAAAAAATCCCAATATCTTCATCAAGCTTGCTTATCATTCCATAATAATTTGCGAGCCTGTCAGAAACTTTGTCTTTGTAAGGTGCAGAATATTTTGCATCCACGGTTAAGGGAGCATGAGGGATATTTGTCGGAATGTAACAGAAAAAAGGTTTATCCTTATTTTCCTTTATGTAATTAATTGCCTCAGTAAACCAAACTGTATTGCAATACCCTTTATATTTTTGATAGGTTCCGTTATGCTTATAGGTGTCATCAAAATAATTATTTCCCCAGAAGTCTGGGTTGTCACCGATCAAACCACCACCAAAGACCACAGATTCTTTAAATCCACGATCCATGGGTCTAAAGGGATAATTTTCTCCGAGATGCCATTTTCCGAATATGCCTGTTTCATATCCGTTTTCTTTAAACAAATCTGCAATGGTCGGGATGCCTTCCTTTAACAATGATCGGCCTCCGGTCGTATGCCAGATACCCGCACGAGGGGAATAACATCCAGTCAACAGGGCCGCTCGTGTTGGAGAACACATGACGTCTACATGGAAATCTGTAAATTTTATGCTTTGGTTTTGCAGCGAATCAAGTATCGGTGTTTTCACATAAGGACTGCCGTTACAGCTCAAGTCTCCATCTCCCTGATCATCAGTAAGAATTAGAATTACATTCGGTTTGCGATTTTCAGTATTTCCTGATGAAGGTTTTACTCCGCTAAATTGTATATGAGCCAGCGTAATCCCTACAAATAGTATTGTTATAGAAAAAATAATTTGCTTGAGCATATCATTTCATTTATTTAGACGGTACTCATGGGGGTTATCAATAGCAATAAATCCGGTTGCATTTTCCTTAATGATCTTGTTTTTTCAATTCAATTTATTTTAAAATAATATCCTCGCATCTATAGTGTTTGTATGCACATTATTTATTTTTTCCCAGTTGGGCCCCTCATCCCTGATCTCTTTCCATTGATCAATCATAATTGGTTTTAGCTTGTTCAATATCTCAGGTTTTGTAAGTGCAAGGTCGCTTTTTTGACCAGGATCTGAGGACAAATTGTAAAGAGCAAATTTAACAGGTATTGAAGATTTCATCCATGCCATCAGGGTAGCGTCTTCTGGTTTTTTCGATAACCATCCCAGAAGGGTATAATCCTCATAGCGCATAGAAATATGTGGCATTATAAGATAAGAGTCTTCGTGCGTTGGAAAAAGCCATAAATACGGTTTTTCCCTTTCAGGCTTCCTCCCCTGAAACGCAGGAAAGGCATCTATGCCGTCCATATTCCGATCGATAGGTGCCTTGACATGGGCAAGCTGTGCGGCGGTAGGTAAAAAATCCGTTGCTACTACCAGTTCGTTACTGACTGTGCCCGCCCGTATTTTGGCAGGATAACGTATTATTCCCGGAACTCTATGGCCTCCCTCATAGGGATATCGCTTCATCCCTCTATAAATCCCGGGCGTGCCAAAGCAAAAATCCCGTATAGGGTCTTTCCATTTTCCTTGCGATTCTACCTGACTAACCGGGGATTCAGGTCCATTATCACTAGTAAAAATGACAATGGTGTTTTCCTTCAAGTTTTCCTTGTCAATTGTTTTCATCAAATTGCCAAAGGCATTATCCAGTTGCGAAACTGTCCCGTAGTATCTGTTTTTGTTTTTGCCGATGTCGTAAACAGGCCTGGACACCCCGCCATAACTAATTGTTTTTGCCAGGCTATCTACTTTGGCATTTTGATATGGTTGGCTAAATTCTTCGGGAGGATCAAGGGGAGTATGTGGCTCAGCCGTTGAAACAATTAGCAGAAAGGGTTTGCTTTTGTCTCTTATCCTCGTAAGCCATTCGGTGGCTTCCTCTGTAAGTACATCGCAGTACCACCCGTTTACCTCACCTACGTTCTTTCCGTTTCTGATAAATTTTTTATAATTTTTGGGGCCCTCAAAAGGGTTGTGGGTAGATGCAAACCAATAGTCGAACCCCTGGTCGCCGGGGTTCGGCTCATCCGGGCTTTTTGTTTTTTCCAATCTCGACAAGTGCCACTTGCCCATAAAGGCTGTTTCATAACCGCCGGATTTTAAAACCTCTGCAATGGTAATCTCACTATTTTTCAGATACGTTCCAGACGCACCTTGCAAGTAATAAAAGCCGCTTCGATAGGGATTCCTGCCGGTTAAAAGCCCGGATCTGGAAGGGGAACAAATTGTTCCGGCAGAGTGGCAATCCGTTAGCATTACACCTTCGCTTGCAAATTTATCTATGGCCGGAGTTTTAATGATTGGATTGCCATAGCAGCCCAGATCACCATAACCGAGGTCATCCGTCAGATAAATGATGATATTGGGGCTTGTACATATTTGCTTTTTTAATATTGGCTTACACCTCATGCTGAGGGCAATAACAAAAAAAAGAAACAAGTGCAGACCTAATGATGGCTTTCTGCTCATAGTTTATTTATTGTTTTTCTGATTTTATATTCCCTGAACAGTATAAGTTTTTCCCTTTTCAGTATTGAATACTACTACCTGGTTCGGAAGTATCTTAACGGTCACAGGTTTTCCATCTGAATATACCTTTACCTGCCTTCCCGTTTTTATACTACATGGCATACCTGCTTTGGAAAGTATTTTCAATGTAGAAATAGTTTTATTTTTCCAGCTAAAGTCCAGCTCAAAACCTCCCCTGGCACATACGCCTTCAAATTGTCCATCAGCCCATTCTGAAGGGAGTGCAGGTAAAAGATCTATAAACCCTTCATTGGATTGAATAAGCATTTCCGAAATTCCGGCAGTTACACCTAATGACCCGTCCACCTGCAAAGGCTTACCACATTTTGCAAACAGTGAAGAATAGCATTGGTCTTTTAAATAGCCTTTGAATATTTTGTTGGCACGGTCACCGTCGCGTAACCTAGCCCAAAGTGACATTTTCCAGGCGTGTGAAAATCCGGTTCCCCCATCCCCGCGTTGTTCCAGCACATTTTTTACCGGTTGAATAAACTCAGGTGTTCTATAAACGGATAGTACATTCCCCGGATAAAGACCATACAGATGCGAGAAATGTCTGTGTTTGTCTTCCATTTGCTCGTAATCTTCTGACCATTCCTGCAGCATACCATCCTTTCCTGTTTGCGAAGGTGGAAAGTGTTTTCTTGCCTCAATTACCTTTTTTGTAAAGTCCTGATCAATGTTCAATGTTGCGGACGCTGAAGCATAGTAACCGAATAAATCTTTCAAAATTTGCATGTCCATTGTAGCGCCTGCTGTAATAGTAGTAAAATAATACATCGAGGTAACTTCATCATAAAAGTACTTATAACCTTTTGCCTTAGGAGGATTTTCGGGCGAATTGGACGGGTTGGTTACTAACCAATCTTTGCCTGGATAAGGTACCAGAAAATCCATAAAGAATTCCACAGAACCCTTCATCACCGGATAAAGTTCTTTTAAAAAATCCTTGTCCTGTGTATAGACGTAGTGTTCCCACAACTGATTGGTCAACCAGGCTCCACCTACAGTAAAAGTACCCCATGTGGGGCCGTCCATTGGAGCGGCAACTCTCCATATATCTGTATTTTGATGAAAGACCCAGCCACCTGCACCGTAGTGTTCTTTGGCAACTTGTGCTCCCTGGTCAGTTAGTTCCTCAACTAATTTCACAAGTGGTCTGGCAAGTTCGGAGAGATTCCCTGATTCCACGGCCCAATAGTTCATTTGCAGGTTGATGTTGGTTGTGTACTTAGAGTCCCATGATGGGTTCATATAATTGTTCCAAATCCCCTGAAGGTTCGCGGGTTGCGTACCTGGTCTGGAAGAAGAAATAAGTAAATACCTGCCAAAATTATACGCCAATGAGGCCAATTGAGGATCTGGTGATGTTTGTATTTTTTGCATACGCTCATCAGTCGGTAAGTAGGAATTTGCGGTGGCCGGCAGGCTAAGCGAGACTCTGTCAAAATAATTTTTATAATCTGCCAATGCCTTTTTCTTAATGTCAACAAAGGAAGCATTTTCCAACTTGGCTAACATATCTTCTACACGGGCATGTTGATCCGCAGAAACATCTTTATAATTTACAAAATTAGTAGCTGCCACAAAGTACAACGTCACCGCATTTGCATTTTTAATACTAAGCACAGTATTGGTTTCATTATCCACTTCCATAGTGCCTCCTTCAGGAATTGTTTTAATCCTTGCCTCATAGCGCAGCTTACCTTCTACCCCCATATAGCAGGCAGATTTTCCTGTAAGTTGGAGTTGGTCCTTTCCAATACTATTCATCCGAAAGTAATCCGTAGCATAGTTGGAGTGGGAGCCATTCCTTACTCCTCTGAGTTGGGCGTCAAAAGAGATTTTGCCCGGTTTGTCGGCAGTAATCCGAATGGCTATAGTCTGGTCTATTGCTGATGCCAATATTTCCCTGGTATAGTTAACCCCATTCGACTTATATTGGATGGTAACTATACCTGTTTTTAAATCTAAAGACCTTGAATAATTTTCGACAGTATCCTGGTTAAAATTGAGATGTAAATTTGCCAGAGACTGGTATTTTTGCTGTTCTACCGGATAACCCATTAGAGACCGGCCAAAAAGCTTATGTGCCTTTATCGGTTCTCCGTTAAAAATTAATCTCTGAATATCCGGCAGTTCTTTATATCCTCCCTTAACGACTGTAGAATAGGGTCCACCAGTCCAATAAGTCTCCTCATTTAATTGTATGATTTCATCCGTATATCTTCCATAAACCATGGCACCTATACGTCCGTTCCCAACCGGTAAAGCATCTTCCCAAATTTTTGCGGGTTGTTTATACCAGAGCACCGTAGCAGGGTCAAAGCGCGGTTGTTCTATTTTGGAATTTGCCGTGTTATTCTGTCCAAAAAGAACATTGACGATTAAGAGAACTGTCAGAGAAAGTATGTTTTTTAACATCATTGTAGTAGTCTTTTACTTTTACATTTTTTTTTATAATTGGCAACCTTTTTTGAAAATTTTTTCCTTACTATTCTTCTAAATATCGTTGCTGGACAGATGCCTTAAATGAAGTCATAGAACAAGAAAAGCATTGCATAAAATGATGATGATTTTTTTCATAAACAATTAATTTAATTCTTTAGACTCAAAGCTAGGTTGATGAAAAATCAAAAGGTATCGGTATCTCATCCTATCATTGTACTATTTTGACCATTAAAAAATATCTTTCATTGATTAGTTTTTTAAATTCAGATACCAAGCTAAAAAAGAGGAGAGGTCTGGTTAAATTTTTTCAAAACTAGTAAGTTTGAGAAAGAGCAGCTAGTGAACTAAATTTAAAATAATCCTTTCTATTTAAACTGCAAGAATTTGCTTCTTAACTATTTCTAAGCTACCTATTATCCAGGGAATACAAAATCGAATTTCAACAGAAAAATTAATTTTTCGTTTTTAATTCTTCACTCGGGGCTTGTAAGCGTATGGCATATACCAGATCTTGTTTTGTTAGTCTAATGCAATCAGATTTGAACAGCTCGGCCTAAGTATCAATTATTCACTACCGAAACTTTTTAATATAGCTTCAAGATGGTCTGCATAACCAAAAAAAATAAAAATTCAGTCAGTCGAACACCAGTATCGAATAAGCTTCGATCTAATACGGAAAGTTCAAATCAGGCTTTACCCCTTCTAATTTGAAGATGCGTTTAGAAGATTCATATGGTCTCTTTTAAATTCAAGCGGAGATTTATTCTTAATGATCTTGAACTGGTGGTTGAAATGAGAAATACTGTTGTATCCGCAGGTATAACCCACTTCGGCAGAATGTTTATCATCTTCAATCAATAGCTTACAAGCCTGTCCAATCCTCACTTCCATTAGAAACTGTATGTAGGTTTTTTTAGTTTTTTCTTTAAAGAACCGGCAAAAGGCATGTATGCTCATGTTAACAAGAGAAGCAATTTCCTCAATGGTAATCTGCTTATGATAATTGTAGTACGTGTATTCAATAACTAAATTGAGACGATCATTATTGGTCTTTTCTATTTGACATGAATAGCCTTCGGTGGCTAAAATTTCATACTCTTTTTTTTCTGTAATAAGTTGTAAGATATGCAAGAGGTTAACTAATTTTCTTCCTTTTTCAGCTTGCTGCATTTCTTCCATCATTATTTCAATCCTTTTCCTCAAGCTTCCCTTTATTTTCAACCCTCTTTTACTAAGCTCAAGGAGGCTTTTCATTTCTTTCAACTCAGGTAGATTTAGAAAATATTCCCCGAATATCGCTGGCGAAAATAAAGTTACCAATGCTTCTCCGTGTCCGCGTTCGCCTTCGTTAATATACTGAACCTTGTGGCGAAACGAATGAGGTATTCCTGATCCCAATAAGATAATATCCCCACTTTCGAAACTACCATCATAATCACCAATAAGCCAGGTACCTCGGCTCTTTTTTATATAAAGCAGTTCACATTCGGGATGATAGTGCCAGTTATTTTTCATCGCACATCCAACAAATTTTCTCACTACGAATGAACTTTCAACTTCAGGCAGGGGTTTTCTTAAAGTAGGTTTCATGTAAAAAAATTAAATTATTAACGATGTTTTGGAAGTAGCCACAATATCTTCTTTTTCAGTCAGTGGATTCAGAAACATTTGCATCAATAAAGTTTGAAGTTATATAAAATTTTCTTTTAAAGACCATTTGTTATTCACAAATTGTTTGCTCCAACTAAGCAAAACATTTAATAGAGAACTCCCCAAAAGTTACTTTATAAATCAGGTCATAAACATGCCAGTAAACCCGTTGAAAATAATTGAAGAGATGTACCCAAGGTAAAATTGCTACTGTAGGCCAGGCCCTTCGTTGTTTGAAGTTCAATACTGGACCGGAAAACACCAAGTTCATACTGGTATCTAAAATGCCTTTTATATAATTTCTGTGGTCTATAACTTTGTTTTGATATCCGATCACCGGTTCTATTCCTGAACGATTAATGTGTTCTTTCTTTTTTTTGTTTTGTATATTCTTAGAAGGTTTTAGCACATTTATTTTAGTTGAAAAATATTCATTTTTACTCCCGTAAGCTTCCTCAAAAATAGTGCGTTTTAAAAGTAGCCAAAATGTTTAATTTTAAAAACGTAAAATAATGAAAAAAGTCAATTTACTCCCAATCAGAATGCCAGCATTCTGATTGGGTTTGACAATGGTAAAACAGCAGAAGAAATCATCCGTGATCACGGTTCGAGTAAAGCAACTATATATAATGGCGGCAGAGATACGGCGATCACATTTCCCTGGGTCGAAAGAATAACACCCTCGCTTTTGGTAGCGTCGTTGGTAGCCTTTCATTCTAATACTAAATTTTATTCCGCCTGCGGCTTTACGGTGTAGCCAAGATCATTTAAAAAAATCTCTTACAAGACCTTCATGGTATTCGTCTTCCTTTGCATTCAGTATATTTTGTTGACTAATGGAATTAGGAAAATGATTTTGAAATCTTTCCCCGTTTCCTTGATCCCGAAAAGTTTCCGCTTTGAACCACTGAGGTGTTAATTTCTAAACCTCCAATCAACGCTAGCTTCCACTACTCTTTGACTTTTAAAATTTTAATTTTCCATTAATTTTATGGTGGCCTTTATACGTATTAAAAAAGGCTCTTTTTATAACCCAATTGCTAATTTTAAATTCAAAATTACTTGAGTATTCCCAGGCAGATATCGGTTTATAAAAAAGATGATTTGCAATTCTGGAGGACATTGTTGAAATATTCCTTAAAAAAAATTAACTTCATATAAAGTACAATCCAATAAATCCGGCTGAGAACCTAAAAAATTTAAGGCTTATGGATATTCAATTTACTTTACCGAATCATTCAATCCTTGATCTTCAACCGGGACTTCCACCTGATTATAATGGACAACTTTTAAGAGGTTCTGCTGCGGCTTCAGTTAAGACGGATCTTGTAGACATAGTATTGCAACAATTAACCGGTGTAAACTATTTTATAAGATTAACTACAGGTAGGTTTCTAACAAAAATTTCAACAAGTGGCTGGGCCTCACCTTATGGTCTTTACAATAATTTTATCCTCAAAAATGCTGCGAGAAAAGATTTAAATAATGTAGGTAAATTTCATTTAAGAAAAAATCAGTACATCAGTTACTTAACAAAAGAAATTAATTGTAGCATTCTATTTGAAAAAAATGAAGACTTCAGTACAATTGATTTTTTTTATTCTCCTAAATTACTGGTTGAATTGGTTCCCTTTTTCCCTGAATTAAAAACGCTGCTCCCGGAATCAAACCAAACTATATTGATTGGTAAAGGAGGATGGTCTATTCCTTCAATGCAAGAAATTACAAATCAGATTCTTACATGTCCTTATGATGAAACTACAATGCAATTTTACTACGATCTAAAAGTTCGGGAAATGCTTTATCAAATCCTGGAAAACTCGTTTAGAAGAAATGATAAAAATATTAATTTCAGACCTTTTGAAATAGCAAGAATTCATGAAGCCCGCTCAATTTTGGAGAAGCATATCGATAAAAAACCGCCTTCCATAAAGTCACTATCCAGGCAAGTGGCCTTAAATGAATTCAAACTTAAAACCGGCTTTAGAAAATATTTCCATAGTGGAATATTCGAATGGGTAATGGAACAAAAGATGCAACAGGCGAGGCATCTTATTTTAAATACGAATAAACCAATCAAAGAGGTAGCCTGTATGATTGGATATCCTCGTACCACCAATTTCATAACTGCGTTTCGCAGACAATTTGGAGTTACGCCCGGATCATTAAGACGTAAATAATACTTTTCGCAAAACTTTACAACCCATTTGCAAACAGCTTTGTAAAAAATCAAACATTATAATTGTAGACTTTTGTTCTTGACAAATCATAAGTGATGAGCAAAAGAATATTTCTATTTTATTTTAATAGTTTCACTTTCTATCTTCTTATTTTTCTGTTTACGTATACAGGTATCAGTAAGATGTTAGATCATGCAACCTTCGAAGTAACTCTTTTGCAATCGCCACTTGCCAAAAATTATAGAACAATAATTTCGTGGACAGTACCTGTCATTGAACTAATAACAGTAGGATTTCTTTTGATAGAAAAATCACGACGGATGGGACTTTGGCTATCTCTATTTCTTATGGTGGTATTTACTTTCTATATCGGATACATGATTTTATTTATCCCAAATCTACCATGTTCCTGTGGTGGTATTTTGAAAGAACTATCCTGGAGAAATCATCTACTGCTAAATGGTCTTATTCTTATTTCGATATTTATTTCATTAGCAAGTTTAAATAATTACAAATTTTTTACTGCAATAAACAGGCAAAGCCGAATACCTGTATAAGAAAGTAGGCAGATTTATCTAAAAAAAATAATTATGAAAAAGTATCTTGGAATTTTAGCTGTGACATTTGGTTTCGCTGCATCAGCCATCTCTTTTAATCATAAGACTCAACACCTTATGGCAAACAGTTATACTTATGATTTGTATGGTCAGCCAGGCCAGGACAATCTTATAAATATTATTGATCCTTCCAACTATACATTTGCCGGAGTAACTTCTTTAGGATGTATAGGGTCAGCGCATCGATGCGGTGTAGAAGATGCAACGGATGATGGTTTTGGGAAACCTGATTTCAACAAGAATTATACTGTAAGGACCAGAGACTAGAAATGCGGGTTTTATATAAAATGAACACTGCATCCACATTCTTGACAACCTGCAAAATATTGATTTTTCGTTATCCGAACTTAATTCATATCCACTTTTTTAGTTAATGCTTAAAATCATTTACTACAATGATGAAAGTGGTTTCATCGATACGTCTGGATTCCAAAAATGAAAAGGATCTAATTTTAAAATGGCTGAAAAAAGTATTTTACTTAAGTGTAGGCAATAGTTTACTTTCAACACTAGTATCCCGCATTTTGAGTCAGGAAAGGATTCAAACTAATCTCTTGCTGAGGAATAGGCCAAAGAACGTCGGTTGGCTGCCAATTTAAACCTTTTAACGGAGCCAGCACTTCATTAGCTCTTCCGGTTCTTTTTAAATCATACCAACGATGAGCCCATTCGCAGAATAATTCTATTCTTCTCTCCTGTTCTATAGCGGCTTTTAAAGAAGTCTCGTCATTGGCCAAAGTATTTGAAAGTCCTGCCCTATTCCTTATTATATTAAGATCATTACGGGCATTTGAAAATTCACCTTGGTTCAATTCAGCTTCTGCACGAATAAGATATTGCTCCGCCAATCTGAAAACCATATAATACTCTGTTGTCGTGGTTCCATTGAGCAGTTTATATTTAAATGGGAAAAATAGTGTATCATCATTGTAAATTCTTACGTTTAACCAGGATTTTTTTCTCTTATCTTCTTTCTCAAAAGCATTTCTTAAACCTAAAGAAAGAATGTATGTAGGTGCAGCAAAAGACGTCGATGGTATTATTTCAAGGCCCTCGTAAGAATTTACACCGGAACGAACAGGTTTTAATTGCCAAATAGCTTCAGTACTCGTTTTCAAAAAAACATTGTTCAGGTCAACCTCCAACGAATACATTCCAGAATTAATAAGCGCATTTGCTTCTAATGTTGCTTCCCTCCATTGATCTGTGTACAAATAACAACTTGAAAGCAAAGCACAGGCCGTCCATTTATTTGGCCTAACTCTTTCCAGAGTTGTATACTGAGAGGGAAGTAGGTTTTTTGCATCATTCAGATCACTGATTATCTGTTTATATATATTTGAGACAGAAACCCTTGGAGCAATAGCACTAGCGTTATATGCGCTAGAAATAATCAATGGGATATCGCCAAACAGGTTTACCAGATGAAAAAAACAAAATGCCCTTATAAATTTAGACTCACCCATCAGTTGATTTTTTAAAGTTTGGGACAAAGCCGATGACTTAGATAGTTTTTCGATGGCAAGATTGGCAGAATAAATAAATTTATAAGCAGGTTTCCAAAATGAATTATCAATATTAATATGATTTAACTGCGAAATTTGGTTCAGCGTAAATTCATCCTTTAGACCGGGTGAATAGTAGTATAATTCATCGGCAGCTAGAGCTGAATAAAGCGTAGTTGAGGAATTTGAAAAAAGATTTCTGTTGGTAAACATCTCGCTGTAAATACCAGTAACAGCACTGGTAGCGGCAGAACTGTCTAAAAAAACCAAATCACTATTAAGTTGGCCTTCGGGTTTATTAACTTCGACAAATTTTTTGCAAGAAGTAAAACAAATTATTTGAAAAGAGAATAATAAGATTAAGAATACCGAAATTAAAGAAGGTGATTTCATTTGGAATTTTTAAAAATTAATGCTTATGCCTGTTGCTATTATTCTCAACAGTGGAAGCGAGGCGAGTGACTGACTTTCCGGATCGTTTCCTTTATATTTTGTTATGGTGAGTATATTTTGCATTTGGCAAAATAATTTACCGTTAAGTGCATGTAACCGTTTTAACCACTTTGAAGGAAAATCGTAAGACAAGATTATATTTTTAACCCTCAGATATGATGCATCCGTTAGCACAGCATTTGATTGACTTATTAAATTTGCTGTTATTGCTGCAGTGCCAGTGTAATTCTGAGAATATTTCTGGATGGGGCTAATGTCGCCAGGAATTTGCCAACGGTTCAGCGAATAAACATACCCATTTTGTAAAGCCCCTATTATTCCACCAGAAGAATGTAAAGCATGACGTCCCAATTGTTTTCTAAACTCTAATAAAATATTTAGTTGAAACCCTTTGTAAAAAAGTGAATTCAAAAAACCACCAAAGTATTTAGGATCGGTGGCGCCTTGGTATTGATAATCCCCTTTGTCGAAACTTCCATTTTGATTCAAATCCTGAAATTCATAGACCCCTGTTTGTGGATCTACACCGTTAAAATGAACCCCAATGAATGCGTTTAGAGGTTTACCTAAAACATATGTGGAAGCGTAGCTACTATTTGCTAATCCCGGGAATGAAAGCAATTTATTTTTATTACTGGAAATATTTAAAGCTGCATTCCACTGAAAATGGTCTTTTTTTATTAAAGTACTAGCCATTGAAACTTCATAGCCCCGGTTTTGAACAATGCCTGGGAAGTTCATTAAAACATCAGAAAATCCTGTTTGACCCGGAAGGCTGTATCTTATTATTTGATTGTTGCTTTGGTTTTTATAAAAGTTAAGATTGACTGTAAGATTGTTCTGGAAAAAGCCCAATTCGGCAGCTACCTCAATTTTATTATTTTGTTCCCAACTATAATTGGGATTAAATAATCTTGACGGTGTTAGTCCCGGTTGATCCTGATATGGGAATACTGTTGCTCGATAGGTATCGAGATATTGGTAATTGCCAATTTGGTCATTACCACTTGTCCCAACACTTCCTCTTATTTTTCCCAAACTTAAAAATGAAAATTTATCCTTGAAATATGGCTCTTTTGAAAATATCCATGCCATTCCTAAGGCGGCAAAATTTGCAAAACGGTTATCAGGGCCAAATCTTGATGATGCATCTCTGCGATCTGAGATGTTGAAAATATATTTGGTGTTCCAATCAAATCCTAATCGACCAAAAACGGCTGCATATTTATACTCGGCTTTTGAGTTTTCTACTTTTAGATAAGGTGCGTCAGCAATTGACCCTAACATTTGATCACTGGTATATCCGTCACAGTTGATTAGTTTTCTTTCAGATTCAGTTTTTTGCCAAGTGGAACCAGCCAGAATCTCAAGATGTAGCTTTTTCAATAAAATAAATTTTTGAGATGCCTGGGGTTCGATTATCCAGGTTGAACTATAACTATCGCCATAAACGGAGGAACCTGTTGGTGAAAAAGCGGGATCTTGAGATAGAATTGGAGAAACTATCCTTTCATTTACATACACTTTATTGTATCCAAGATTTAGTCTTATTTCGAACGCATCCGTGATTTTGTAAGTGATATTATTACTCGCAGTCAAACGATCAGTCCTAACGTCATTTGTCTGTTTCAGCAAAGCGAGTGGATTACCCACTGAATAACCGGCCTCTCTCCATACAAATTTACCATTAGCGTCTATTAACGGATAACCGTTTGGGGGGAGCTTTGTAAAAGCAGTAAGATCTTGTCCCGGCAACTGGCTAGAATTGCTGCCATAGCTTGTAATAAAATTTAGTATTATCTTTTTGTTTTGACTTGTATGATTGATACTTACATTAACTGTAGCTTTTTTCTCTCCAAAACTTCCGGGAAAAACGGTTGTTTCATTATAATATCCAGAGCCAACAGAAAACCTGGTAAATTGATTCCCGCCTGAGTAACGCAGCTGGCCGTTGAACGTTTGAGAAGTTCCGCCAATAAAATCTTTTTTCCAATCTGTGTACCTATTTGGATCCCAAGTAATCAAATCAGGTGCGTTTATTATTGTAGGAGAGATAGCATCATTCAAAAATGCTTCCCTGCGCATTTCAAGATATTGTTGCGTATTCATTAATTCCAATGTACGGGTAACTTTACCCCACCCACGGTAAACATTCAAAGAAAGATTGTTTTTTTCCGCCGTTATCTTTTTGGAGTGAATAAGTATGACTCCATTGGCTCCTCTTGAACCATAAATAGCAGTTGCATCAGCATCTTTTAAGATTTCTATACTTTCAATATTGTTTGGATCAAGAGTATTAAAAGGGCTGTTTGCAAGCAAGCCATTTAATTGTGTTAAGGCATCCTTATCTGATAAAAACGGCACACCATCAATTATGAATAAAGGACTATTGCCATTTTGAATTGAGTTTTGTCCTCTTATCAATGATGTAAATCTGGAGCCAGGTAACCCATTCGTTTGTGTTATCAGTAATCCAGGCACTAATCCTTCCAGTCCAAGTATAGGATTAGATATAGGTTGATTCAATATTTGAGTTCCTCTAACTTTTACAACACTGCCGGTATTTAGTAATCTGGTAGTGGAATAGTAACCTTTCACAATCGTCTCTTCAAGGCTATTAATCGCCAGCTTTAGAGTTACAAAAATCGTTCGCGTAATGACTGGAATTTCCTGGCTGGCATACCCTACACTTGAAATTAAAAGTGTATTTTCAGTTTGATTGGATTCAAGAATAAAATCACCATTTTTATTTGTTGATACACCTCTTTTAGAATGCTTCGCAATGACAGTTGCACCCTCCAACGGTTCTCCATTTTCATTCATAACACTACCCTTAATAAGTGTTACCGAATCTGTCTGCTGCGAGATTTGTGGAGCGATATTTTTCGTCTGAACAACAATGTAATTTTCGTCGATTACAAATGTGAGGGGCTGATTTCGGAAACAGGTAATAAGCACTTCATTTAATTCGGCACCTACCACATTTAAAGTGACGGGTACGCTTTTTTTTAGCTGAGCTCTTGTGTACACAAAATGAAAACCAGTTTGTTTATTAACTTCCTTAAAAACATTCTCGAGTGACGCTTTATTTACAGACAGGGTAACCGTTTGGCTGTACCCGGTTATTGATACCTGGAAACAGAATATAACCGTTAAAGAGATTAAGAGTTTCATCATCAATAGGAATTTTGATTCTGATCCCATTTGCATTAGTATGCATCGTTTGAATTCTTAATTCTGTTGAATACAGTTTAACTCAAATGCAAGTGATGAGACCTCAACCTCTCCCCGTTCTCTTTTTTAATCATCACTGCAAAACGTAAATGGTTTTATTTTTAATTGTGAAATGAACATAGCCATTGAGTTCAAGCAATTTTAAGATTTTAGTTAAAGGCTCTTTCCTGGATAGAGTTACGTTGAACAATTGTTTTATTTCCGATTGATAAACTATTTTAGCATCAAACCATCGCCCTATTTGGGTCATGATTGATTCTATCGACGCATCGTGAAAAATAAATAATCCATCCTTCCAGCCTATAATTTCTTCAATGTTTGACACCTCTCGTTTTGTTATTTCTTTCCCATTAATAACAGCCTGAGTACCCGGCGCAAGTTTCATTTTTTTATCTATGTTGACCACGTTTACAATTCCTTCTAAAAGAGTTACTTTCATTTCCTTCTCGTCTTTATAAGCCTGTACATTAAAATGGGTACCTATGACTTCAATTGTAGTACTGTCTTCCAGTAATACCCGAAATGGTTTCTGTGCATTTTTTGCAACTTCAAAATATGCTTCACCCTTCATCTCCACTTTACGATCCTTCCCGCTAAAAACAGACAAATATTTTATTGTGGTAGCTGCATTCAACCATACTTTAGTCCCATCTGCCAGTGTTACCATATACTGACCGCCGAGCGGAGTGGAGAGAGTATGAACATCTGCATCATTACCAGCAATGCTATCTTTTGCGTACACTAATTCTCCATCAGCGGACTTACTAACATGAGCGCTTACGCTATTTTCAATATCACCATTTCCTGCATTTGCTAAATCAATTACTTTTCCATTTCCTAAAGTCAATGTAGCGCGATTACCTCCCGGATTAATTATTGTGGTATCAATTAAAGCTATATTTTCAAACGACACAGGTTTGTTAACTGTGTACTTGTAAACAAAAAAAACACTCAACAAAACCACTATTGATGCAGCTGCAATCCAGGTACCTTTTTTTATATTCTTTTTTGTTGGAATTCTAAATTTGGACTCTAGTTGCATGGACTCGGAAGAATGTCCTCTCTGTACTTTCTTTATAAATTCTAGGTTAGACATAAGATTTCTCTCGTCTGTCAAATCTTCAAAAAGAAGCATATTATGATCACTCTCGTTTACCCAACTATCCAGTTCATCATGCTCATTTTCTGTAAGAGCGTTTTTTATAAAACCGGCTATTAAATAAGCGACACGTTGTGCTCCATCATCCATATCGTTGAAATAATCAACTTTCATTTTTTTAAGTTAACGATAATACCGACAAGATCGAAATCTTTCGAAATAAGGACTAGTAAAGCTCTACAAAAAATGATCATAAAAATAAAAAACAAAACATCGGGCTAGGAAAAAACTTTTTATTCTTTCGCTTTTAATTGTTTTTAACGTTACTGACATCCAGCGAACAACCAATTTATGTTTTAAAACAATGAATCTAAACATTTATGAAATTCATTAAAAATTGTCCTTATTTTTTTCATGCATTTGAAATCTTGTTTAATAAAATTAATGTTGAAAACACCAATCAGTTAATTTATTTCTGTGTTTTAATAAAATCAGTAAATATATATCCCTCTTGCAAAACTTTTTATTACACAAGCAAAACTTTCATTGCTCTTTTGGTATTTTCTTTGTTCTTTTTATTTGATGCATTGATTGTCGATTACACGATCAACTTTTACTTTGATGTTATCAAATACCAGTTAATTTAAAATCTAAGATCAGAACAAAATTTTAAAATTGGAAGTCTCCAACAAGTTGGAGTTAATGTACAAGCTTATTTAATAATTCTGTTATCCAGTTTATTCACAACGGCAACTACCCCAATAAAACGATGAGCATACATCATCTTTTTGAAGTTTTACTTGACTGCAAATCTTTGCCAGAAAAGCTGACAGACAAAAAATTTGTTGAGAACCTGAAAGACTATTTACTTCCCTTAATTACGACAAGCACCTACACAAGACGACAATTGCTTCTAAGTGCAGGCCAGGTGGCAGAATCTACTTATTTTTTGGAGCGTGGGGCAGCGAGGGGATTCCATATTAATAAAGACACAAACAAAGAGATTACGGATTTTCTTTGGACCCTCGATTCATTTATCACGGTACCTGATAGTTTTTTTCATCAACGGCCTTCCCGTCTTTTTATTGAGGTGATGCCCGGAACGCAATTAATGGGTATCTCTTATCATGATCTGATGGGTTGCATTGAAAAATACCCGGTTACGGATCTTTTCACAAGAAACCTTCTATTGCAATCTGCGGTTTTTGAAGCCAAAAGAAATCATGAATTAAATTCAACATCGGCATGGGATCGATACCTTCTCTTATTGAAAAAGTACCCGGATATAGAACAGCAATTTTCCAAAGGAACGATTGCGTCTTATCTTAATATTACACCCCAGTCTCTTAGCCGAATGCTTAAGAATAAAAGACATCCTTAGAGCATTACCTAGAACTCAATTCAATTAATCATTTCCTTCCAAAAAAGTCTTTGCCGATTATCAAAGATTCATTGCTCGGCATAATCTACCATCCATAAATTTCAAGACCTCTAAGATTTTTTACAACTATAACAAAAGTAATTTTACGGTAATTTTCGTGGTAATACATTTTGTCTTTAGTAAATCGGCGCATTTATTTATAGGTATTTTTTCTATTGTTCAAGACTTTAAACGGTCATAATTTTGCACAACAGAATGCAATCCAACAAAGTATAATCAAGAGTAAATTCAAAAATGCAAAAGACATTCTAATTCCTCCGTGTTTTTCTTAAAAAATATTTATTCTTATGGAAAACCAACCACGAAAATGGTAATACAAATTTCTTCCTAAAAATCCCAAACGCCCAGGAAGGAATTATTAAAAACTTTTGCATTTATCATGCGGAAGTTTTTTTTTGGTTTTATATAGATTGGGCGAGCCGTTACATTTCCTATAATTAGATACCTTTTATTTCCTAAGCCCAAGGGGCGTATTTTTATTAATAATATTCTATTTTTATTAATTTGAAATTACCAAATATGGGTATTATTTTCACATCGGTTTTTCATAGGATATTGGATTTAAAGCGGGACTAAATTTTTATTTGGGTCCCCTTTTTTTTGCCCCCTTTACAGTTATATTCATTTCGTTCTATTTCTAGTGATCTTACTTAAATGCAAAATTGATATTTGATTAAAGTGCCCACGATTATCGTAGCCCTTGCAAGAATTTTCTACAAATTTTTTTGCGCTATTTTAATTCGTACTAATCTACTTTTTTTACAGGCTATAATTTTTTTTCGAGCTATCGCTATAACAGACATGGTTAACCGAAAATGATTTTAAAGTTTTTATGAAAGTCTGGACTTCACCATTAACGTGAAGAAGATCCTTCTTCTATAATCTAAGTCTACTCCCTGTTTTCCACTCGCTTACTAATATTTGAAATCCAAAAAAGGGAGTGTAAAAACACTCCCCGTCTAAAACAAACAGCTTATGAGAAAAACTGTTTAAAAAGTTGGTGCGAAATACTTTATGTATAATTCATTGAAATTATTATCCTTCGACAAATTATTTATCAGAAAGTAAGCCAGTTTCTTAATTGTTGAATTTCAATCAGTTAGATCTTGAAATACAATAAAGGTGTTCGATTTTGATACAGTCACTGTATCATTTTTGCACATAAAATAAATATACTGTCCGGACACTCCTCCTACAGCACCTATGCACAACTATTTCCATTAGAATTCTACCAAAATGGCCCGTTTTTTTGTATCGTTTAAAAAATAAAAAAAGTAACAACACTCCGTATTTGGTGGAGGCAGGTTACTTATAAATTTAACCTATGTTCATTTATTTTTTAACCTATGTTAATTCATTTCTTACCCTAAAAATTTGGAATTCGCTGCGACCCAATATTAATTTAGCATTGCAATGTTAGCCCGAAACTATTTCTTAATCGCGCTACCCTTTTGCAGAAGTAATTGCCTTTATAAACGCCCCAGCTATCTAATACCTTACGATAAATTCTGCATCGGGAAGCCTTCAGCAAGGAACCCGTAACTGTAATAGAATATATATAAACAAAATTAAAAAACCTATCTGAAAATGAATGGCAGATGGACATCGATAAAAATTATTACGAGGAACTCGATGAGATGGTACCAGACCATAGCCGCATCGAACGGATAAAAATTTATATCAATGAAACCCTTTCCGGTGATTTAAGAGCTACTACAGTTTCCCAAAAATTTGAATTAAGTGTCTCAACTTTACTACACCTGTTCCAACAACAGCAAAAGCAAAGCTATCATCAGTATGTAGAAGATGTGAGGATGGGGAAGGCTTTTTACCTGGTTCAACAAGGCAAAAGAGTGAAGGAGGTAATACATGCAACAGGGTATAAAAACAGATCTACGTTTTATAACGCTTTCAAAAAGAAATTCAAACACCCACCGCGATATTTCAGTAAATAATTGCAGGATACTATACATAATTGCAGGATACAGTACACTTTTCTCCTTGACTTGCGACTAAATCTGGCGGAACTTTGTACTGGTGAAGGAGAGAATTTTAAATTAAGAAAATCATGAAAAAATCGTTCAACTATATCATCACGGGCTTGCTTATCTTTTTATTCGTTTATGCAAGTATTAGTAAGCTCGCAGATATAAATACCTTTAAAGCGGATCTATACAATCAGCCATTTCCCGCATTCGCAAAACCTTTACTGATATGGGTTATACCCGCTATCGAACTTCTCATTTCGGCCCTTTTAATTTTTGATAGTACGCGTCTGGTCGGTCTGTATGCCTCCCTGGGCCTAATGATTGCCTTTACTTTTTATACCGCTATTGTGCTGATGCATTTTTTCAACTACGTCCCTTGCTCGTGCGGAGGAATCATAAAAGCTCTTTCCTGGCCTCAGCATCTTGTATTCAATCTTTTTTTCGTATTGATCGCTACCATAGGCATTGTAAAATATCCCTTGAGCCATAAAAATTATGATACCGGCCCACGGCCATAAAAATATTTCATGCATGAAAACAGGACCAACCGAAAACCTGTATAAGAGAGTAGGTAAATTTTGTTATTTTTTAAATTATTTTTTATGAAAAGAATTAAATTGTTTTTGCTTACTGTAGCCATTGCAGGAGCAGGAAGCGCGTTCATCCCGGCAGGAAATCCTCCAGGCGATGTTTATATCTTGGATGGTAGCACATTCAAATTAAAAAGCACTCAAGAAGGTTCCTGCCGGAGTCAGAACCCGTCTGTTTGTAATTATACTTTGAAGGAGATTCATGGCTCCGAACCGTATGTTCTTAGTGATTTTAATTATGATCCTAATGAACAAAAAATATGGACACCTGCAACTCCCTGATTTGACTTAATAGCAGGCCTAATTTGGCCTGCTATTATTTTCAATAGTAGCTTTAATTTCTTCAGTTAGTTTTAAGGGTTCCCAGGCTGGGCTAGCTGAAACAATTTTACCTTCTTTGTCAATCAACAGTAAAAAAGGACATCCTTGTATGTTATAATTACTTATCAGTTTATTTTCAAAGCCCATACCGTCGGTATATAAATTTATAGAATAGGCACTCGTATAGCGGCCCGAATTGATACTCTTAATCCACTCTGTTTTTTCCTTATCAAGTGATACACTTATAAAGACAACGGGTGAATCTATAAAATTGGGAATCACTTCTTTTTCCAAATGTGCTGAAAGATGTGTGCATGCTGAACAACCTGTAAACCAAAAATCAACTAACACAACTTTTCCTCGAAAATCACTTAGTGAAATATATTTGCCTGTAGTGTCCGGAAGCGAAAAGTTATATGCCTGTGACCCTTTAGAGAATTTTTCAAGTTGTTGAACAATATAGGTTTTATAAAATCTGCTATTAATTTTGTCTAGTGTTTTTCTTAAGCAAAATTCATATTCTGCATTATCGACGCCAATTTTTGGACTAAGAAGGTAATAAGTTAGTAATCTGTCGCGGAGAAGTTGGTCATAGTCATTCTCGATTAATCTAATCATGTCTTTCATGGAGTACTTACCATTTTTACTTCTGATTTTCAATTTAACTTGTGAAAATCTTAAAAGAAAATCTATGTAATGTTCTGAATATACTATTAGGGAATCTCGGAATTTTTCTTTGGCTTTGTAAAATTCCTTAGTGAATAGCTGGTCTATTTCTTTTCTTCGTTTTGTCGAAGCTTGTTCCAATGATTCTAAAAAAATAAAACATTTAGACAGATTTACATTACCCTCGATATCCGCTTGTAAAAGACTATAAATTTCCGGCCTCATCTTTTTCTTGTACTTCGAAAGAATATTATAAAAGTAATCCCCATATAGTGACGAACTCTTACATGATCGAATCATTTCATTAATGACGGAGTCCGCGCTGTAACTTATCATTAGAGGGCGCGGTGGAGGATTTTGAAGGATATTTTTTCGGGAAGTATCCAGGGCATACATACAGTTAAACTCTTCAACCTGGCCACCCGAAAAAATTATTTTTTCCGTTTTCCCTTTTGTAAAAATTGCAGAGACAATATCTCCAGGCATGATATAAAAATTACTAAAAAGAATTTTTACATCTCCATTTAAAAATAAAGATGCCTTTGCAGGATGGGTAATATTTAGACTAAATTTAAAATTGCCATTAATATCGCAGACCTGCTGATATTTTTCTCTTCCAACGTAATTAAAAACAAATTCCTTTTGAAAAAAAAGAGTAACGGTATCTCTGCACCCCTCTATAATCTTTCCTTCAATAATCACTTGTCCGAAACCATCTTTCTTGATTTCATTTTGCACAAATGCTTCACTCCGTTCCGGAGGATTTGGTAAAGAAATGATTGCCAAAGAAAACCAAACAGTTATTAATTGGTGTCCTGTCATAAAAAAATAGTTTTAAATTATCTTGGATTTTGTTGAAGGCCGCTTAATTGAATCTCTATGTCCGGTAGCGCATAAACGTAGCGTTTATCATTAGGTGGAAGTAGAAAAGTTTCTCCATTGAGTATTCTTATTTGAGTTTTTTCAAATCTTGAATCTTTATTTAATCTGCGTAGGTCCTCCCATCGAAGGTTGCCATTAAAGGGAATCTCTTTTCTTCGTTCTTCTAAAATTTTCCTGAGCGCGTCATCTTCCCCATTTGCGATTAATGGCACAAAAGATCCTGCCTTCCAACGGGTTACGAGGAGGCTATTTAAGGCAGCCATTGCCTCTATGATATTGTTTTGCCTCGCATAGCATTCAGCTCGAATCAGGAAAAGTTCATTTATAGAGATTCCGGAAAATAAATCATAACGCAGCCCGGTATATTGCCCTTTAAAATCAATATCATTCTTTCCCCGTTGTTTAAAAAATATGAGGCGACGGAGATCATCATTTGAATAAGAATTATATAGTAAAGAATCAACCCTTAGCGTAGAATACCAAAATGTTCCATAGCCAATAATCTTGCTATAAAAAAGAACCTCTTTGTTGCCAGCCTTCAAGGAGGGAAAGGGCACTTTTGCCAGTGTATCTAATGAATTTAAATCAATCAATGTATGTTGAATTTCCAGGGCTTTGTTTGCATTACTCAGTGCCGATACGTAATTACCCATAGCTAGATTTACTCTGGCAAGTAGAGCCAATGCCGCAATTTTTGAAGGACGTAAGGCATTCACAGAAGCAACTGGAAGTAAAGAATCTGCGACTTGCAAGTCGGAAAGTATCCTCTCATAACATTCTTGAACTGTAGCCCGAGGGTATTTAACATTAATGTCAGATTCCAGTCTTATTAGGATACCAGGATCGGTATTGGAAGTCTCAGTATCATACGGCTTCGCAAACAATTGCACAAGGTCATAAAATGAATAAGCCCGAAAAAATAGGGCAGAACCTTTCAATTGATTCCATTCGATCAGGTTGTCCTTGGTTTGCTTTATTTTTTTAATACCGTCGAGCACCACATTCGCATAGGCAATTCTCACGTAAGGATACTTCCAGTCTGCCGGCGTTGCTCCCTGGTAGATGTCCGGCTTGAATAAATAGGCATTTTGTTCGATCAACTGGTTGTATTTCCAC
>JBDSHT010000043.1:0-7331 GCA_039918315.1 Ginsengibacter sp.
GTGAAAATCCAATGATTCCAAATCACCAAGCAAATCAGCTTTTCTAAGATAATCAGTTACTACTTTAGATCCTGGTGCAAGAGAAGTTTTTACCCATGGTTTTTTATTCAGTCCGTGTTCCCTGGCTTTCCGAGCTACTAACCCCGCACCTATCATTACAAAAGGATTGGAAGTATTGGTACAGGAAGTGATGGCGGCTATAGCTACAGAGCCATCCGAAATTTCAAATTTTTCATGACCTAATGTTACCCAAACTTTTTTAGTGCCATTGACTACCTCTTCTATTACTTCAGAATTTGCCGGCATTGGGGCTGCCGGGTCCACCGGCTGACCACCACCTTCTGCAAACCATCGTGATAATTGTTTATCAGGAACTGAGTATTTGCGGCCATAAATCTCATCCATCAAATCAATAAATTTTCCTTTAAAATTCTTCAATAAGATTTTATCCTGGGGTCTTTTAGGACCTGCTACTGTTGGTTCAATAGAAGCGAGGTTCAGCGTAACAATATCAGTGTAAGTGATCTTTTCTTTACCTGTTCTCCAAAGCATATTTGTCTTACAATAATCTTCCACCAATTGTACCTGCTCTTCTGAACGGCTGCTCTTGCGCATGTATTCGAGCGTCTTATCATCTATCGGGAAATAAGTAATAGTGCATCCAAACTCCGGCGACATATTTCCGATAGTGGCTCTGTCTGGTACAGAAAGATTATCAAGTCCATCACCAAATACTTCTACAAACTTTCCTACCACACCATATTTTCTCAGCATTTCTGCTATATTCAAAACAAGGTCGGTTGCGGTAGAGCCCAATGGTAGTTTACCTTTCAGTTCCAAACCAATTACCTCTGGCATGATAAAATATAATGGCTGACCAAGAATAGCGGCTTCTGCTTCTATGCCTCCAACACCCCATGCAACCACACCAATTCCATTAACCATTGGCGTATGACTATCAGTTCCCACCAAAGAATCGGGAAACACTTCACCATTTCTTTCTACAACACCTTTTGATAAAAACTCCAAATTTACCTGGTGGCAAATTCCCATTCCCGGAGGGACTACATTGAAATTATTAAAAGATTTTTGTGCCCATTTTAAAAAAGAATATCGTTCCTGGTTACGCTTATATTCCTCATCCATATTTCTTTGGTACGCATATTCAGTTCCAAAATAATCAACCTGTACTGAGTGGTCAATAACAAGATCAACAGGGATTAACGGATTAATTTCGTCCGGATTTTTTCCTTTCCTCGCGGCTTCTGCCCGGAGAGAAGCAATATCCACCACAGCAGGCACACCGGTAAAATCCTGCATCAGAACACGGGCAGGTTTAAAAGGAATGTCTTTGTCTGAAGCTTTCGGTTTCCAGTTCAGCAATGTCTCTACATTCTCTTTCGTTACCGAAAAATCATCATAATTGCGTAGGACGTTTTCTAAAAGAATGCGAATAGAAAACGGCATCTTGCTAATGTTGTGCCCTTGCTTTTCTAATTCCGTAAGACTGTAATAAGTAAAAGTTTTGCCCTTGCCGGTACTTAATAATTTTTTAATCTTGAAAAGGTCTTTTGCCATAATGAAAAGGGTTTACTAAAACATATTTTTAAAAAAGTTCAAAAAAACATCTGCCTTCTATCATGTTTTTTTAGGTGAAAATAACAGGTTGCACTCAGGAACAACCGACATAAACAAAGGGTTGAAATCATTGTACAATAAAGCGTTTAGAGGCCCAATGTTTGCCATCGAATACTCTAATTGTATAAACATCTGGCTTTAAATTTTCAACATTTAAAAGTAAATTCAAACCTTTATTTCCTGCCCCTTTTCTAACAATATTTCCCATCTTAGTATATATTTCATATTGTTCAATTTTTTTATCATTCTCTATCAATTTTATATTTAATAAACTTTTGACAGGATTTGGTGATACTATCATTTGAAATCCACTCCCACAATCTGCATAAATAAAGCCTTCGGGTAATGGAGTTACTAAATTACCGCAAGGAGTTACTACTTCTACTTTAATAATATAAAGTTCATCACAAGTAGGTAAGGTGATTTCATTATAAGGGCCATAAGAAGTGGATGCATAAATAAAACTACCACCTCCACCTCCGGGGCCGCCACTACTAATTTTATAATACCAATTGTAAAATTGTGCATGAGGTATTGTATCAGTAAAACCCCAAAAATAAGGCAGTGGGTAACCGTTCCCTGTGTTAACTGTGGTGTATATATTAGTAAAAGAAAAATCTTCTGTACCAGTACCTAATTCAATTTCTTGTTCACGGGAATAGGATTGGGAACAATCTGTAACAATTGCTTTGAGTTTCACAATAGTGTTAAGAGAGGTGTTACGCTTTATTGTTACAGTTGAAAAGTTGGATGGCCCCGAAATGGAGGCATCAGTATTATTATTAAGACTCCAAACAACAGATGCGCCTGTCGGGAGATTTAGCAGATTAAAGTTGATTGTTCCATTAATAGCGCAAATAAAGGATTGTGAACTTTGAATCTGCAAATTGGGTTCAGGTCGAGATATTCGAATGGTAGAAACCGGGCCATTAGCATATAATCCAGTGCCGCAGGTTTTGTTTGATGCTCTTATTTTAATATACATACCATCGCCACTTGAAACATCTGATGTTACTACCACACTATTTACACCTGCAATCCAATTATTACCATTAGAAATATTTACACCAATAGACCACCCGGCAGGTAATTGGTATTCATAATCTGTTACATTACCAAAACACAATTCTGGGGTTTCATTTTCAGTAAACCACTTAATATTTGAAAAACTAATGGTAGCATTCGTAATCTGGCAACGGGGAACCGTTAAAGTTGTTTGATTGGGCATTATTAAATTACACGGTGGAGATGCTGCTGATGAAGTAGAATAAAATAGGGATTTTATTTTCCTAAATTCAAAGGGAGTAGAACTTCCATCAGGATGATTTACTTGAAAAGTTTGCTTTTTATTTGCATCCGCAAATTTCCCTTTGAATGTAAATGTAGTACCAACAGGGCTTTGGGGGTTTTGAGTTATATAACAACCGCCAATACCTGTGATACTGGTATATGGCTTTGTGATTGTGGCCGTATATGTATATTCTATATTTGGGCAAAATTCGGTACTTTGTCGTGGCGATATTGTTTGTGAATTGGCTGTAATTAATATAGCAAAGAAAAGTATAAAGAGGTATGAATGTTTCATGATTTTTATTTTAATTTTTCTCCAAATGAAGCGTAAAACCTATGGATGCCAAAAATCCTTTTTTATTGTTAGATAGTGCATTGGATGAATTTTCAATGGATACTATTTTTTGTGTATAACCCAGTAAAATTTCTATACCTGCAGTCTGATTAAAGAATATTTCCGTTCCGCCCATTAGCGAAAACGTATTGTATTTTCCTTTATCATTTAATCCTCCGAAATTTTTATTAATTCCAATCTGGTAGCTTATATCAGCAAGTATATTATATTGTTTTTCAGAATTTAAAAAATAATACCTGGCAAAAGGGCCTATATCAAATTTATAATTGTTCATATAAGTGCCGCTTCCAACACTTGCCCTAACTACCTTGCCTTTGTAAGATGAAAAACCGGGTCTTAATCCAGCAGCAAATTTGTCGAAAAAAAAATATCCAACTGAGGCCGCAATGTCAATGCTTGTATAATTAGCTATCTGGTTATAAGAAATAGTGCTAAAATCCTCGCTATAAGAGTAAAAACTTCCAGAGCCACCTACAAGCCAATTATTTGCCGTCAATTGTGCATTAGAGTTTAGATAAAAAAAAATAATTGAAAGTATTAATAATGTTTGTTTCATAATATAGTGTTATTGGTAAATTTTTATATAATAATGACAAAACTGATTCTAATACAGTAAATCATTAAACCTGCATTTCTAATTCCTTTACGACCTTTCTTAATGAATAAACTCTTTGTTAGAGCAGTTTTCTGCTTTATCATAAGCTTTTATATTTTCATAGACTTCCAACTCTTCCTGCAACTTATCAAAGTCATTCTTTATTTGAAAAAAGCCAAGATAATTTCTTGCTTCATCTTTCACAAAATAGGGTTTAATGGTTAGTGTTTTCATCTCTTATTTTTTATCATTTACCACTTCGCGAAAAGATACAAAATATAAAGCTCAATCAGCGGCCAAAAATTTTTGGTGATTTTTTTTTATTTCTGATATGGTTACATTGCCTGAAGATCTAACCGGTTTTTAAAACCTGTTAGCCTGGATGATTTAATCTATCTCAAAATAATAAGAAACTAAAATTCTTCCTTCACAATTTTATCTTCTGCCACTCCCATTTTTTCGAGGTCTTTACTGATCGCTTCTATCATTGGGTCTGGGCCGCAGATATAAAAATATTGATCTAAATTTTTTATTTTTTCTTTCAGGTAATCTTCATTGATCATGCTGTGGTCGTACTTTTCTGTTTCTTCATCAGTAAGCGTATTGATGAAATGATCGCCCAGCATTTGTTCAAACTCGTCTTTCAGAATAATATCTTTTGAAGTTTTATTAGAAAACATCAACCGATTATTGCCCAGTTTTCCATCTTTATGTAATTGGCGAAAAATAGCAATGAAAGGTGTAACGCCCGCTCCGCCTGCTATAAACACACCTTCGCCCTTGTACTGTATGGCACCCCATATATCGTGCAGAATTAATTCGTCACCAGCTTTCAGTTTTCCTAACTGGTTAGTGACTCCTTCGTGATCATCATAAATCTTTATGGTAAATTCCAAATGATCCCATTCGTTTAGACCCGTAAAAGTGAAAGGTCTTCTTTCCTTTTGCCATTCAGGAAGATTGATGACTATATCAGTTGCCTGTCCTGGTTCAAAATGGTATTCAGGAGGTTTAGAGAGGGTAAACCTTTTTACATTATGTGTAACGTTTTCTATTTTTAGAATTTTTACTACATGTTCTTCGTCGGGATAATCTGCCATGGTTTAAAATTTATGAATACAATTTATTTTTCTGTATTCAAAGTGTTAGAGTGCTTGAATAGCTAATAGGTTACCAATTATTTTTCTACTTCTCCAACTTAGAGAAACAGTTTCGAAAGAAGGAAAATTCTATTGGGAATGAAATTTATATTTTATCATTGAACCTATTCTTTCGATTTTTTTGTAGGGATGATAAATAATGGTATTGAACTTTTATTCATTACTTTTTCTGCTACGCTTCCCATCAAAATCTTTTCAAGGCCGCGACGGCTATGCGTACCCAAAACAATAATGTCAACATTCATTTCGGTAGCGGTTTCTAAAATGCCATCACCAAAGTCTCCATCTTTAATGATGGTGTCAATGGATTCATCGCCCAAAAAATGTTTCGTTCTATCCAGATAATCTTGCGCCGCTTCCTTCACTCCCTCAATAGCATTGGTTTGAACGATATCCATGTTGCTAAAACTATCGAAGCCCATTATAGGCGAATAATTTAGGGACGAATAGTAAGTGGAATCAGCCACCACGTGCATTAAGATGACCTGCGCATTCATTGATTTTGCTAATTGGTAGCCTTGTCGTGCAATTGTTTCGGCAGATGGATCATAGTCCAGGGCAATTAAAATTTTTTTCATAAATAAAATATTTAAAATGTAACCGCATAATCCGTGCTAAACATTTTGCAAAAAAAAATCCGTGCTAAATTTTCTTTAGCACGGATTTCTTCAGAGGTATAAAAATACTTTTTACTTCAGTAAATCTTTTGCTTTTGAAACTATATTCTCAACAGTGAAGCCATACTCCTTGAGGATTTGCTCGGCAGGTGCTGACTCGCCAAATTTTGTAATCCCAATTACATCGCCTTCGTCACTTACATATTTATGCCACCCAATTGGTGAGCCGGCTTCTACAGCTAATCTCTTACGACAGCTTTTTGGGAAAATTTTTCCCTTATATCCCTCATCCTGTTTTTCAAATAATTCCCAACTTGGCATGCTAATCACTCTTGCTGAAATAGAAGAAGCTTTTAGTTGCTCCTGGGCAGCAATTAATAACTGCACCTCGCTTCCACTCGCCACTAAAATAAGATCAGGCTCTCCTTCGCAATCCGATAAAATATAAGCTCCCTTTTCAAGTTCAGACGCTTTTGTATATTTTTCCTGGTCGATAACCGGAAGTTCTTGCCGGGTAAGAATTAGCGCGATCGGTCCCCCTGAATGTTCCAATGCTACTCGCCATGCCTGTGCGGTTTCATTGGCATCAGCCGGACGAATCACCGTCAAATTTGGAACAGAACGTAATCCAATTAATTGCTCCACTGGCTGGTGTGTAGTTCCATCTTCACCCAAAGCAATACTGTCGTGCGTATAAATAAAAATAGGTTTGATTTTCATTATGGCAGCAAGGCGAATCGGCGGCCGCATGTAATCAGAAAAAATAAGGAACGTTGCACCATAAGGAGTGAGTCCTTTAGTGATGGCCATCCCGTTTAAAATAGCACCCATGGCGTGTTCGCGGATACCAAAATGGAAATTTCTTCCACCATGATTTTCATTGGTGAAAGATTGGTAATCGTTTAAATTGGTATCAGTGGAAGGTGCCAGGTCTGCAGAACCTCCAATCAGCATTGGTAACTTTGCAGCGATCGCATTCAACGTTTTTCCGGAAGCTTTGCGTGTTGCAATTCCTTTTTCATTGGGAGCAAAAACAGGTAAATCATTCTTCCATCCATCAGGAAGTTTACCATCTCTGAACATTTCATATTCCGCAGCTTCTGCAGAATATTTCGCTTTGTAGTTTTTATATAACTCTTTCCAATCACCTTCTTTTGCGGAACGCTCTTTTGCTTTTCCCCTGTAGTAATTTAAAACCTCATCAGGAACTATAAAACTTTTTTCTGGGTCAAAACCGAAATTCTCTTTTACCAATTTTATTTCATCTTTACCCAATGGTGAGCCATGAGCAGAAGCCGTGTTTACTTTGTTAGGACTTCCATATCCTATTTGAGTTCTCACCTTTATAAGAGAAGGTCTGTTAGTTTCCTTTTTAGCATTTTCAATCGAAACAGAAATGGCTTCAATATCATTGCCATCATCGACAGATTGCACATGCCAACCGTATCCCTGGAAACGTTGCGTTACATCTTCATTAAATGCCAACGAAGTCTCTCCTTCAATGGTGATCTTGTTATCATCATACAAATAAATAAGATGACCTAATTTCAAATGACCTGCCAGTGATGCGGCTTCTGAAGCAACACCTTCCATAATATCTCCGTCGCTACAAATTGTATAAATAGAATAATCAAAGATTTTGAAGTCTGGTTTGTTGTATCGGTTAGCAAGATATT
>JBDSHT010000044.1:0-4208 GCA_039918315.1 Ginsengibacter sp.
CCTTTATAAAATTTACTGGTGGTGTAATGTCTTTTCTTTTGTCTGACCCAGTGTTTGAGCCCCGTTGGTGGTTCGCTTAAAGTGAAAGCATCTTTATCAATTACAATAGCTGTATTTTTTTTGGTAGCTGCTTTATTAATAAAAAGATCGTCATCGCCACCGGGAACATGATTGTGTGAAGAGAAACCTTTATGCCTGAAAAAAACTGATTTTTTATAACTTAAATTTCTGCCAACACCCATGTAAGCCGTGCCAGCCTGTGCATACGACAAGTATTGCAGAGCCGTATGAAACGTTTCCCATCGCACTAATTTATTAAAAAATCCCTTTTTTTTATGAAGAGGTCCATAGCCTAAAACAATTTCAATTCCTTCATCAAAACCTTCCTGCATTTTATCAATCCAAAATTCTGAAGCAGGTACACAGTCCGCATCGGTGAGTAACACAATCTCATGTTTTGCAGTCTTAATGCCTATGCTCAGTGGAAATTTTTTACCAGGAATGAATCGTGCTTCCTGCTTTAATTCCACTAATTGTAGTTGCTTATATTCTCTTTTATATTCCTCCAATATGTATTTGCTTTCGTCAAATGAATTATCATTAACAACAATTACTTCGTGGGTGGTTTTATAATTTTGAACGAGTGCCCCGGGAAGATTTTTTACAAGGTTAGCGGCTTCATCGCGTGAACAAATAATTACCGAAACAGGATGTGTTTGACTAATGTTTTTTGATTTTTTTTTATAAAATGCCAGGCGTGAAAAGAAAAAGAGATAATAAAAAAGTTGTATAAAAACGATTATACAAAACCCTGTGAAAAGCAGGTAGCCCGGATGGGCTAAAAATTCGGTCAGTTTCATGTAGATGCAAACATAGTTTCCTTATGGATAAGCGCAAAATTATATATTACCAACAACCTTGTTTCCTATAATTCTCGACTCTAATTAGACCAGGCATTTGAATTTTGATGCTATGAAATAAAACGGGAAGATGAATTTATCTTTGCACCCGTTTAAAAAATCAGGAATAAAAAATGGCGGCATTACAATTTGAACTTCTTCACACCGACACCCAAACGAAAGCACGTGTGGGGAAGATAAAAACGGATCATGGAGAAATTGAAACGCCCATATTTATGCCCGTCGGTACTGCCGGAACTGTGAAAGCCGTTACGCAACAACAATTGCATACTGATGTGAAAGCCCAGATTATTTTGGGAAATACGTATCACCTTTATTTGCGTCCCGGATTAGAAGTGCTGGAAGCCGCAGGAGGTTTACATCAGTTTATAAATTGGGATAAGCCCATACTGACAGACAGCGGTGGCTTTCAGGTTTTTTCATTGAGAGGTGTTAGAAAATTGAGTGAAGAAGGAGCTTTATTTCAAAGTCATATTGATGGAAGCAAGCATTTATTTACGCCCGAAAAAGTGATGGATATTCAAAGAATTATTGGAGGCGATATTATAATGGCATTTGATGAATGTCCGCCGGGTGCCAGTGAATATGCTTATGCTAAAACATCTTTGGAACTAACCAATCGTTGGCTGGACAGGTGTTTCGAAAGATTTAATTCCACCGGGAATAAATATGGTTTTACACAGAATCTGTTTCCAATTGTACAGGGTGGAGTGCATCACGACCTGAGAAAATTTTCCTGTGAATATGTTTCATCTAAAGAAGCAACGGGAAATGCAATTGGAGGTTTAAGTGTGGGTGAGCCTATGGAAAAAATGTATGAGATCTGCGAACTTTGCTGTGATCATCTTCCTGAAAATAAGCCACGTTATTTAATGGGAGTGGGAACTCCATGGAATCTTTTGGAGTGCATTTCACTGGGCATCGATATGTTTGATTGTGTGATGCCTACTCGCAATGGAAGAAACGCAATGCTTTTTACTACCAATGGGGTTATTAATATCGATAATAAAAAATGGGAGAAAGATTTTAGTCCGCTTGACGATGGACTGGAGTGTGAGGTTAGTAATTTTTATAGCAAAGCGTATCTCAGGCATTTGATGAAATCAAAAGAGATTTTGGGTTTGGAAATTGCGAGTATTCATAATCTAGCATTCTACCTTTATATTGTAAAGGAAGCCAGGAAGCGTATTGCCGACGGGTCTTTTGCATCATGGAAAAATGAAATGTCAATTCGTTGGCAACAACGATTGTAGAAAATCAAATTTTAACGCCTTTGTTAAAAGCTCTGATTCCGAAATAATAATTTTTTGCCCATCTTTGTAAGAATGGATTTGATTTTAAGAAGTAGAAATTTAAACACTTGTAAATTATTTTTTATGCGCAAATGGTCGATTGTTATTTTAGGTTTATTTTTTACAAGTAATGTTTTGTTTGGTCAACAACAAAATATCGAAATAAAGGGAACTGGAAATAGCCTTTTTGTGGAGCATGTGGTAGCACCAAAAGAAAGTTTATATAGTGTGAGTCGCATGTTTAATATAGCTCCGAGAGATCTTGCAACTTTCAATAAACTTACATTAGAAACCAGTTTAAACATTGGGCAACTTTTAAAAGTTCCTCTTTCAACCGAAAATTTTACGCAGGTTCAAAAGACTGCTGGAAACGAAGTCTTGGTTCCGCTTTTTCATACAGTAGAGCCCAATGAAACTTTGTACAGATTGGGCGTGCACTACAATAAAGTGCCGCTTGGTTCCCTTAAAAAGTGGAATCATCTGCCATCTGATGCCGTTACAGTAGGTTCGCCGATGATTGTTGGTTTTTTAAAAGTAGATAAGAAACAATCAGCGCTTGCATCAGCAAAATTTACTCCGGCAGAGGTTGTGAAAAAAGAAGAAGTAAAAAAAGAAGAGATAGTTGTTGCAAAAGATCCTGAACCGGTAAAGAAAGAAGTTAAAGAAGCAGTAGTAGAACAAAAAATAGAAGCCCCAAAGGAGACAGTTACGACTGTAAAAACGAAACCAAATATAAATTTTGAAGGCGGGGCTTTTAAGAAATTTTTCGACCAGCAAAGTGCTGGCCAGTCAAATGAAAGCGTTGCTGGAACAAGTGGAATTTTTAAATCTACCAGCGGTTGGCAGGATGGAAAATATTATTGTTTTTATGACAAAGTTGCACCCGGCAACTATATAAAGATCACAGACAATACTTCAGGGAAAAGCGTATATGCAAAAGTGTTAGATGCTATTCCTGAGATAAAGCAAAATGATGGACTGAGTGTAATAATCAGCAATGCAGCCGCAGAAGAACTGGGTGCAGGGTCTGATAAATTTACCTGCACGGTTACTTATTCCAAATAATTTTTTTGGATGAAAATGGTCTCAACGAAATTTGCATGCTATTAATCTCTCCAGCCTCTTAGAAAATCTTCGATCATCATTTTTTTCTTTCCCTCCAGTTGAATTTCTTTCAACTGTATGTATCCATTTTTGGCCGAATATTTAAGAAAGGTTTTTCTGTCTGTGAAAACCAAACCGGGTTCCTGAGTATGTGTTGAGATTTCTTTTTCGGCTTTGTAAACTTTTAATTTTTTTTCATTTAAAAATGTAAACGCTGTTGGATAGGGCGAAAGGCCACGGATGAAATTGTAAGTGGTATCTATATTATTATTCCAATCAATCTCACATGTTTCAGTAAATATTTTTGGTGCATGTTTTAGCTCTCCGCCAGAAAAGTCTATTTCCGGTTGCCTGGTTTCTGAAGTGTTACCGGCTGACAGTTCATCAAGCGTATGCAATAAAAGTTTGGCACCCGCTTCCATCATCTTATCGTGCACTGGTCCAGCCGTGTCATCTTCCTCTATTTTTATTTTCTCCTGAAATAAAATGTTACCTGTGTCAATGGCATGTTGCAATTTAAAAGTGGTAACACCTGTTTCTTTTTCACCATTAATAATTGCCCAATTGATAGGCGCAGCACCACGGTACTGAGGTAACAATGAACCGTGAAGGTTGATGGTTCCGAGAGGCGGCATGTTCCAGACTACCTCGGGCAACATCCGAAAAGCTACCACAACTTGCACATCTGCTTTTAGATTTTCAAAGGCTTCAATAAATTCCGGGTTCTTTAGTTTTTCCGGCTGCAGAATTTTTAAATTCTTTTCTACTGCAAACTTTTTCACTACACTTTCAGTGAGCTGTAATCCACGCCCTGCCGGTTTATCAGGGGCTGTCACTACAGCGGCAATATCAAAGCCGGCTTCGTATAATGTACGTAAAGAAGGCACCGCAA
>JBDSHT010000045.1:0-11602 GCA_039918315.1 Ginsengibacter sp.
CCGGATTAACATTTTAAGCAATATTCAATTAATTCAATCAACTTACCTTTGACCACAATTTTGAAAATTGCTTATGATTAACAACATCAAAGAGGCTGTACGTTTTATTCAATCCAAATACGCTTCAAAACCTGATGTGGGAGTAGTATTAGGAAGTGGACTGGGAAGTTTTATTTCTGAGATTGAAGTTGACTGCGAAATTCCTTATGAAGAAATTCCACACTTTCCCGTGAGCACAGTTGAAGGCCACAGTGGTAAATTAATTTTTGGAAATCTTTCCGGAAAAAAAGTAGCAGCCATGGCCGGTCGTTTTCATTATTATGAAGGATACGATACCAGGGAGGTAACTTTTCCGATACGGGTTTTAAAATATTTAGGAATTGATACACTTCTCATCAGCAATGCCGCAGGCGGGATGAACACCAGTTTCAAAGTGGGCGACCTAATGATTATAAACGATCACATCAGCTTGTTTGCAGTAAATCCATTACTAGGAAAAAACGATAATGAACTTGGGCCGCGATTCCCTGACATGAGTGAACCCTATAAAAAAGAGCTCGTTCAAAAAGTAAAATTAATTGCACAGGAGAATAATATAAAAGTGCAGGAAGGAATTTATGTAGGAGTTACAGGGCCTACATTTGAGACGCGTGCTGAATATAAAATGCTGAACATATTAGGCGGCGATGCTGTAGGCATGAGCACTGTAGCAGAAGTGATAACCGCAGCACACATGGGCCTTCCGGTATTTGCCATGAGCGTTATAACTGATGTAGGTATTCGTGAAGAAGAAAATACAATTACACATGAAGAAGTGCTGGAGGCAGCGAGAGAGGCAGAGCCTAAATTAACCTTGTTGTTTAAAGAACTGATTGCCCAATTATAAAGAATGCAAATGTTTTTAAGTAAACATATTTTTTTAAAAAAATCGCTGGTTTATAAATTAGTGTTATTGATCTGCCTTTGCGGAACTTTCCACATTTCATTTGCACAACTTCCGGGTAGAAGGCCACCGGGAATCAACAGACCCATCAGACCAGAAGGTGGCCAAAACCTTCCGGGGCAAGAGCGTGGCGAAAAGTCAAGTAAGGATACAATGGGCTTTGAACATCGGGATGATCTTGCGGACTCTATCACTATATCTTTTAAATATCTCGATTCACTAGGCAGTAATAATTTGGATACTTCTTTAAACGATTATGGTAAAATATTTACGGTTCCAGCCGGTTATGTTACATTAGGTAACAATGGAAATGCTGCCTATCCAATTTTATTCTCACCCATACAAAAACCCGGTTGGGATGCGGGTTTCCATGGTTATGATTTGTATCGATACACTCTTGAAAACACGCGTTTTTTCAAGACCACACGACCTTATACGGAATTGAGTTACCTGCTTGCTACGGGCAAAGAACAGGTGGTAAAAGTGCTTCATACTCAAAATATAAAACCCAATTGGAATGCAGGAGTTGAGTACCGGTTGATCTCTTCCCCGGGCCTGTTTAAAACACAAAATTCAAATCATAATAGTTATAGATTCTTCAGTAATTACCAGGGAAAACGAAAACGGTATGCAGCGTGGATGGTTCTCCAGGGAAATAAACTTAATTCGTCAGAAAATGGAGGTGTTGTTGATAAAGACCTTCTTCATGACCCTCAATTTAAAAAGCGTTTCACCATACCCGTTACATTGGGGAGCGACAAGGACGGCAGCTTCAATGTTTTTTCAACCAGCATTTCTACCGGAAATACTTATGGTGATTTTAATGCTTTTTTTCGCCAGAGTTATGACTTTGGAATCAAGGATTCGCTGATCATAAATGACACTACAACCGAGTATCTATTTTATCCCAAAATACGTTTTCTACATACCATTTCTTACAATAAATCCAGCTATCAATTCAGGGATATAATAAACGATCAGCCATCGGCAAAGTCGGACTCATCCTACTTTACAGACAACTATGGTATTACTTTGAGATATGCTGCCCGCTTAAATTTCTGGCTACTGGATGAATGGAAAAACCTTTCCAATGATTTTACCATTAAACAATTTCCGCAAACAAAAAATCCCGGACAATATATTGAAGCCGGTATCCGTCTCGAAAATATTTCAGGTGCATTTTCGTCCTCTCCCAATCCATTGTATAACGTAATTGTAAATCCTAAACCTCCTTTACAAAAGAAATTTTTCAACGTCGTTTTGCATGGTGAATACAGAAATAAAACGAAGAATAAAAAATGGGATGCGATGCTGAATGGAGAATTTTATGCCACTGGTGATAATGCTGCAGACTTTAGTGTGAACGCGAACCTGAATCGGTTTTTAAATGCCCGTTTGGGAGACGTGCAAATCTCATTTAAAAATGTAAATCGCACTCCTTCTTACATTTATCAAAATTACTCCGCATTCAATCTCGATAGTAATTCATTAAACAAAAAAGAAAACATTACCATCATTTCGGTGCAGGCAAATAATCCCCGGTTTTCATTAATGGCGCGAAATATTTCAATCGCTAATTTCATTTATTTAAAGGACTACTATCATACCGATCAGTTTAATGCTTTGGTCAACCTTACACAAATTACCGCATCCACCAAAAACAAGGTGGTAGGGCATTTTAATCTCTATAGTGATTTTATTGTTCAACAAACGACCGGACAAAATCCGATACGCGTTCCATTATTTTACACAAGGCAACGTCTTGCATTTGAAGGTAATTTTTTCAAAAATTTAAACCTGAGCACAGGAATAGATGTGAGATATAATACTCCTTATAAATTGAATAATTACTCGCCTGTAATGGGTAAATTCTTTCCGCAGGATACCCTAACAATATCAAATCTTCCGCAGCTAAATTTTTTCTTTAATTTCAGAATCAAAACATTTAAAGCCTACATAACTGCGGAAAATATCAACACCATATCGTTTTCTGAAGGCTTCGGATTTAGCAATAATAATTTTGCAGCGCCTCAATATCCAATCAATGGATTTATGTTCAGGTTTGGATTACAGTGGAATTTTATAAATTGATTTCATCAATTAACAATCTTCAAAATCTTTTGACGTTTATTTTAAAGGCTATTATCAATATTTGATTAAATTCGTTTATAAAAAATGAAAAAAATGAAACACGTAAAATTCTTATCAGTTCTATTTGTTAGCCTGTTGGCTACACAGTTTTCTTTTGGACAAACGGCTATTCAGGATTCGGTGTTAGTGAATGGAAATTGTGGCATGTGCAAAAAGACAATTGAAAAAAGTGCAATGGCTGCCGGTGCCACCACAGTTTCGTGGAATAAAACCAGTAAGTATTTAAGTATGACTTATGATCCTGCAAAAACAAACTCCAACAAAATTCAGACCGCTGTTGCAAAATCCGGTTATGATACGCAGGATGTAAAAGCTGGTGATGATGCTTACAAAGGCCTGGAAGAATGTTGCCAGTACGATCGTAAAAATCCATTGCTTGCTCCTAAAAAAGTAAATAATTGACGCAAAATTTATTGCTCAGAAAAATAATTACGGATGATAATTCAGCACTGGCTGTTATCATCCGTAGTTCGTTAAAGGAGTTTAATGCCAATAAACCGGGGACAGTTTATTTTGATGAATCTACTGACCATTTAAGCGATATTTTTTTAGTACCAAACTCCGGCTATTTTGTTTTGGAAATAAATGGTGAGGTAGCTGGTGGTGGTGGTTTTTATCCCACCGAAGGACTTGATACAGAAACCTGCGAATTAGTAAAAATGTATTTGTCCAAAAAATACAGAGGCAAAGGTTATGGCAAAATGATTTTAGAAAAATGCATGGAATCAGCCAGGGAAAATGGCTTTACAAAAATGTACATAGAAACAATGCCGGAATTGACAGACGCAATTACCATGTATCAAAAAAACGATTTCTATTTTTTACCCGGCCCTCTCGGAAACAGTGGCCATACCGGTTGCAACGTTTGGATGCTGAAAGATTTATGAAGAAGCAATCAGGAATACCAATATAAAATAAAATTTGCCGTGCGTAAACGAGGTGAAACAACGGCGTGTTGGGATGATTTGCCCAAAAATTATAAAAAGCATCTTTCAGATCCCTGGTTTCCTGCACCTGCCCCAAAAACAGAGAAAGGTCATTGATTACTTGTTGCTGGTATGGCTTTAATTCCACTTTTTTATTGATAAATTATTAATAATATTTCTTGAACTATCCGAAATTTCCGAACAAATGCTTTTTTGTTATTCGCTTATTTTTCTGTGTTTCTTTTCAATTAATTTTTTCGCATTTTGTTTTGTGACCACTTTTTTACCTGTTGTATTTTCAAGTTGTACCCGTGCTGCTTTAGCCACCTTACCTCCTTTTTGAGCTACAATTTTGTGTTCGCCAAATGTTTTAGGTTTTTTATCTTTTCAAATTTCTGTGGTAGATGCCTCTGCAAGCATATTAAGTACCAATTCTAAATTGGACATATTATCCCTTAAACTTTCTTTCTTCAATTCTTTAAATACCTTATACTGTTTTGTATCAAAACCACTCCACTCCTTAGTAAGTTCGTCAGTTAATATAGCAAACTCCTGCCCTTTTTTCACACCTTTACTTTCCCATTCATCGGTCAGTTCTTTTCGTATTTCAATACTTTTAAGTCGTTGATTGATCCATGATTTACTATACCCTTTCTTTAAATAAGTCTATTAGTCTTTCGATACCTATTTCAGGATCTTCTATTTCATCTATCCGCTCGTGGGCTACTTTAGCTATCCATAATTTAAACGGCTCTGCCTCGGACGATGGTATCGATTGAACCAGGCGAAATATTTGTTCTGTATCAGCCACATCTGTTTTGTAAAATTTTCCATCTGGCGACTGCATTTTCAGTTGTCCCATGTTTTGGGGCAACTCGCTGCCTTCCATTTTCAATTTGGTTTTCAAAGCATTCCAGTATTTTCTTGGACGTGGACTTTCTGTCAAAATTTCAATTACATCAATAACTGAAAAATACCATTTCTCCTGTTGCGCATCCCAAACGGTTCTTACCTTTTTATTTTCAAATACTTTTATAGCACCTTGTTTTTTCATTGCAATAATTTTCACTTTATTCTATTAGTTTTTGACGGTTACAATTTGTAACCAACTAATTTCCATTGCTTAAAATCTTGTAATGTTTTGCAAAGTTAAGTTTTTAAACCCCTGTATTGCCCGGTGTTACGGCATGTGTTTCATTGCCGGCCAAATGTTTTGATCGCTGGGCTTTGGATGAGATCTGGCAAATCAAATATTGTGTTTTTGTGTAAAAAAAATTGTAAAATTCCAATTTTAAAATGGTCAAATGTGATAACTTTAAAATGAATGCAACATTACCAGTTTTGTCTTGAGTCATGATAAATGGAGTGAATAACTATCGCTATAGTAATGTATAAAAGTAATGCGAAGTAAAACTTCCTATTCAGCCTCCACCAATTCCACTTCTGCTACCGGACTGAACAAATACAATTTATTGTTTGAAATGTCTTTGCATAAATACCTCTTCCTGATTTTTTTTCCCTTTTTATAATTTTTTCCATTCTTTATTTTGAAGATACTTTCTTCAGGAAGTTCTTCTAACAAAAAGACTCCAGGTTTTTGAGCATCGTACTTTCTTAGAATTCTCAGTAGCGGTACCTCAGCGCAGGAAGATGCACCTGGATTATTTACCGTTTGCAACAATTCTAATTTTATATCTAACGGAAAAATATTCTTTGCAATAAATACCTGGAGTATTTTCCCATATTCATGTTTCCAATGTGCGCCATGCGCCGCTACCCTATTGCTATACTTTTCAAAAGTAAGAAGGTGGCCCAACTCATGAAGGAGTGTAATTAAAAATGAATATTTATTAAGATTGCCGTTGACACTGATTCGATGATTTTTCCCGGAATGTTGATTTCGATAATTACCTAATACCGTAGTTCTTTCACGGGTAATTGTAAGGTGCACCTTGTGCTCTACAATGTAGGCTACCACACTATCAAAAGAGCCATCCGGCAGGTAGGCTGCTAATTCATATAAGGGTGAGTCTTCTTTAGGCATCAGGTTTTTTACGAACTAATTTCATTAACTGAAACACTTCAAGCGATGTGTAAATAATATATAATCCCATGGATATAAATAATGCGGGCTTGTTTATTTTTCCATCCGATGCCAGCACATACACAAAAACAGCTCCCATCACAATAAACATTTTCATAATCAGCGAAGAATAAATGCCTCTTAAAAATGCATTAATATTTGCAGTGGCCATGCTACGAAGCTGGATAAAAAATCCAAAAAAAGTAATGAAGAATAAAATCACATTGGCCACTAAAATAAAATTAATGTCTATGCTATAGGATGACAGAAAACTTTTAAAAGACAAAAGCAAAATGTTTATCGCAATAAAAAGTACAACATGTGGCAACAAGTTTTTCACAATCGGGTTCTTCATTTTTTACCGGTTTCATTTATAATTTTTATCAAGATACCTGCTATTATTAACAAAGGAAAAAGCCAGGTCAACAATGGAAACGAAATCTGTAACCAGCCATCAGCCTTTACTCCTAAAAATATACCGAGGGCAATGCTCACCAAAAACTGCATGGTGAGCCCTGCATATTTCATTAGTTGTTTGTTGCTTTTTTGACGGTCGTTTAATTCCACTTTAAATTTATTCTTTACGTTTTGCTTTTTTCAATTTATCCAACGGAATAATATCGGTTGAATTTATATCTAAAGAATTGGTATCGCGCTGCACCATATTCCCTTTCAAAACAGTCTCAATACTTTTTATATACTGCTCATTTACTATTAATGTATGTTCAAAAGAATCGGCCTTCATTTTCAATTGTTCATACGCCCGTGCCTGGCCTGCCACTCCATATCCTGGTATGTAAAATTTTAAAGGGGTGAATGCAATTAGCGCAATTGTGAGGCCCACCAACACCACAAATAAAACACTAAGTCCCACGTAAACGCTGGCCCGGTTCATTTTAAAAGCAACCACTTCTTCAAAGGTATCTTCGTTAATAACCACAAGCCTGTAGTGATTTTTTAACCGCTTCAAACCTGTATTGCCACCCGTCATTGCCATGTCGTTTTTTTATGTTGTTAAAAATAGGGCACGCTTTGCATTTAAAAGCATATTAGCTTAAAATAAACGTATTTTTAAAATAATTTTGTCTAAAAAGAGTTCTAGTAGTCCAAGAACTTTTTTCTATCATTGTTGCTGTAAAATTTTTAATATTCATGAGCCGCCGGATCCTTCTTTATACTTCCCTCATTTCAATGTTGTGTTTATTAGTGCCGCAGGTTCATGCACAGTTGGGCAAAATTACCATTGATATGCAGAAGGACAAGCCCGAAAAATTTAAAAATAAAAAACTTAAATCGGAAAAGACAGGGGAGAAAAAATTTACATTACCGAGAAGATTTATTCAAAATTCAGTAAGTCATTACAATTATTATTTTAATGCCAATAATAAAATCAATTCGGTAATTGAACGTGCACGAATTGCCACCAAAGATGATTATTCAAAGTTGATTCCGTTTTATAGTTATTCATTAAAAAATACTAAAGCCCAGGGTTCCGAATTGGATTCCGTAATTCTTAAAGCCACTGCGGGTATTCTGTTACACGATCTTAGAAGTGATTGGGTAGATAATTTTTATCTCCTTATAGGAAAAGCCTATTACCTGCGGCAGGATTTTGATTCCGCAAATATGACTTTTCAATTTATTAATTATAGCCTGGCTCCGCGCAAAAAGAAATCAGAAGGTGATCCTATAACAGTCGGCTCAAATGATTACGCCTCGGAAGGTGGACTTAGTATTTCCACAAAAGAAGATAGGAATATTATTGATAAAGCATTAAGCAAAGCACCAAGCCGAAACGATGCGCTGGTATGTCAAATTCGAAATTACATTGATATGGAAGAATACCCGGATGCTGCGGGTTTAATCAATACACTAAGTAACGACCCGAAATTCCCAACTCGACTGCATCCCTTTTTAAATGAAGTAAAAGGCTATTGGTTTTTTCAACAAAAAATGTATGATAGTGCTGCCAGTTATATTGAAAAGTCATTGCCCAATGCGCTTGATGTTTCGGACAAAGCACGAAGGGAATATTTGCTGGCGCAATTGTATGAGATGAATGGCAACCTGGACACTGCGTCTAATTATTATGATAAAGCCATCAGGCACACAACTGATCCACTGATGGACATTTATGCCAACCTCAATAAAGCAAAAATGCTGAAGAGTAATGATCCGCAGGAAATAGTAAACAGCATCAACCGCCTCGTGCGTATGTCTAAGAAAGACAAATTTGATTTGTATCGCGATATCATATTTTATTCGGCGGCTCAACTTGCTTTAGAAATTCCTGACACCAGTTCTGCTATTGCATTTTTCAAAAGCAGTAATCATTTTAATGAAACAAACATTGATTATAAAAACCAGTCGTTTTTAAAACTTGCGGAATTGAGTTATTTGCAGAGAGATTACAAAAATGCTTATAATTTTTATGACAGTTTACAAGCAGGAGATTCTTCACTGGGTGATATGTCAAAAATATTGGAAAGAAAAAAAGCACTGGCCCAGATTGTTACTCATCTCGATATTATACAAAGAGAGGATAGCCTGCAAAATATAGCTGCGATGACGGCCGCAGACAGGGAAAGTTTCATTAAAAAATTATCAAAGAAATTAAGAAAAGAACGAGGTATTTCCGACGCTGAATATGAACCCGGCAATGCGGCTTCCACTTACTTTGAAAATAAAAACCGTCCGACAAACATTTTTGGAAATGAACAGGCAAAAGGTGATTGGTATTTTTATAATAATTCTGTGAAGGAAAAAGGGTTGGCTGAATTTAAAAAGGTTTGGGGTAAGAGAGAAAATATTGATAATTGGCGACGCATTTCATCAGGCGACCGCAACACATTATCGGGTGCGCGCAAAAAGAACGCAAAAGAAAATGAACCAGGAACTCTTGCTACCGGAGACATAGATCCGTTATCACCTGATGCTGTAGCCAGTCCCGAAGAGATTACGGCACCGCCGGATATTAATTTCCAAGAAGATATTTCTGTAGAAGGCCTGACAGCCAACGTTCCGCTTACTCCTGTTAAAATGGATACTTCCAATTCAAGAGTCGCCGTTTCATTGTTCAAGTTGGGAAAAAATTATCAAAATCTATTGGTTGATTATTATGCTGCCATCGAATCCTACGAGAAATCATTAACACGTTTTCCGGATAGTCTTTATGGTGGTGAATTATACATGAACCTTTCTTATTGCTATAGCAAAATTGGAGACCAGGCGAGAGCAGATCATTATAAAAATATTGTATTAGCCCGCTATGGTAATTCGCAATTTGCGCAAATGATATTGCATCCGGAAAAGTTTAATCCAACCAAAAAAGATACGGCGGTCACCAACCGATATACCGGCATTTATAGTCTTTTTATTGAGGGAAAATTTGACCAGGCAATTGCCGAAAAGAAAGCCGCAGATAGTTTGTATGGAACCAATTATTGGAGTCCTCAATTGCTGTACATAGAAGCTGTGTATCACGTTCGCCAACGGGATGATAGTGCAGCGGTGATTTCATTAAATAAAATAATCAGCCAATATCCAACTTCTCCATTATCTGAAAAGGCATCCATCATGATTGATGTACTGAACCGGCGCGATAGTATAGAAAGTTATTTAACCAACCTAAAGGTTGAGAGGGTAAAAGAAGATTCAGAACTAGCAGTTTTTGATGATACTAAAGTGAGCAAGGAAATTGCCAAGCCAAAAATTTCAAATGAGGTGAAGCCAATTATAGCACCTGTAAAGCCTGAAACGGCAACTATTAATCCTGAAAAGAAATTACCCGCTGCTATTAAAAATGCCAGCTTTACTTTTGATGGTTCACGGCCCCAAAATGTAATTATGATTTTGAATAAAGTTGACCCCGTTTACATAGGTGAGGCACGAAATGCTTTCGTCCGATACAACAGGGAAAAATTTTATCAGTTAAATTTAAAAACTGAAAAAGATACTTTAGATGCAGACAGAGCATTGGTTGTTTTTTCATCGTTTTTATCCGGGGATGAGGCAATAAAATATCTGGACAGAATCAGGAGAGACGCACCTTCGGAAGTATCCTGGTTGCCAGCTAATAAATATTCTTTTATAATAATTTCCGAGAGTAATCTTCAGCTTTTAAAAGAGAATAAAAATTTGGTGGATTACATTAAACTTTTGAATGAAAAATATCCGGGCAAATTTTAAATCGATTCGGTATAAAATTTGATTAAGTAAAAGCCCTTTTTTAAAGAAAATAAAAATGCAAAATAAAAATAAAAAGAACGGAGGTGAGGTCAGGCCAAATGTAAAAATACTTTGGATGATAGTGTTTATTGGATTCATTCTCGGTAACCTGGTTTTAATCTCTGCTAATTTTGGTGTTTTTGGAAAACTTCCATCCTTACAGGAATTGGAAAATCCGCAGGCCAATCTTGCATCAGAAATTTATGCAAATGATGGCACCACCCTGATGGGTAAAATATATGCTGAGAACCGTGTGTCTGTTGATTATAAAGACATTTCAAAGAATGTGATCGATGCCCTTATTTCAACTGAAGATATCAGGTTTTATGATCATTCAGGTGTTGACCCGGTGGCTTTGGGACGGGCGGTAAAAGGATTTGGAAACCAGGGAGGAGGAAGTACCATAACTCAGCAACTCGCAAAAAAAATATTAGGGCAGGAAAATAATGTTCCAACTTTCAGAAGAGGTATTGATAAAATAAAAGAGTGGATTGTTGCACTAAAGTTGGAAAAGAATTTTACCAAACAGGAAATTATTGCTCTCTATCTTAACCGTGTTTCATGGTTAAATGTCTTTGGAATCAGAAACGCTTCAAGAGTTTATTTTTCTAAAGAGCCGTCTGAATTAAAAGAGGATGAAGCTGCTTTGTTGATAGGTATGCTTAGTGGCCCCGGAAAGTATGATCCGGTAAGATATCCGGATGCAGCATTAGCGAGAAGAAATTTGGTGCTGGATAGAATGGTAACCAACAATATAATTACACAGGAGAAAGAAACCATCTTAAAGAAAAAGCCTTTGGGGTTAAATTATAAAGCGCTCCAGGAAAACATGGGAATCGCTCCTTATTTCAGATCGGTATTGGCAAAGACGCTTAAAGATTGGTGTAGCACGCACAAAGATCCTAAGACAGGAAAAGAATATGATCTCTATCGCGATGGTCTTAAGATTTATACAACGATAGATCCGAAAATGCAATTGTATGCTGAGGAAGCTGTGATAAAACACATGGCCAACATGCAGAAAACGTTTAACCGCCAACTTCCAAAAAATGTATGGAAAGGCCAGGATGTTATTCTGAACCGGGCCATGAAAGAAAGTGAGCGTTGGAGAATCATGAAAGAGGAAGGAGCCACTGACGAGGAAATAAAAAAATCTTTTACGGTGCCGGTGAAGATGAAAGTTTTTGCATGGAACAAGAACAGGGAAACAGATACTACCATGACACCGTTGGATTCCATCAAGTATTTTAAGCAAATGATGCAGACAGCATT
>JBDSHT010000046.1:0-4403 GCA_039918315.1 Ginsengibacter sp.
CCGTTTGGAATATCGTATTGTCTTTCCAAAAAATTTAATAAAGTAATAGTGTTACCTGTCTTTTGTTTTATAATATTAAATTCATAATTACCTGCATTTTTGTATTCTGTTATAGTTCCAAAATTCGCAGTATTGGTAGAGTCTATTATTGCGCCTTTCATTTGGATTAAGAGAACAGTATCGCCGTTATTGTATTTGGAGGCATCTTGAACATTTATTGTGTTATTGCAAATGTCTTGCGCCAGAACAGGTGTATAGTCATTTATTATAGTATCCGTTTTTGTTGTTGCTACGCATAAGGCCCTCACCTCATCTTCACTAATGGCCCTATCATAAATCCTTACATCATCTATCTTTCCCTTAAATCTATAAGGATCTGCTTCCCACCATGAACCAATTAAAAGATTTGTGTTGTTGCAAATGGTCGCGTTATTGAAGGGTAACGTGGTTTGGCCAACTAAGATGCCATCCAGGTACATTTTTTCTATTCCATTTTCAAATGTATTTACAACACAATACCATTGGTTAAGATTGATAATTGCTGGGGAATAAATAGTATATGTGTAGGTATTGGGCACCTGTAAAAAACAGTTATTTAGAGAATTCATAGTGCCGAAAAATGCGCTTGGACCTGTAGGATAAACACCTGAATTGAAAGTTGCGGCATAACCTGTTGTGTAATTTATTTTACCAACACAAACCTGGAGGTCTGATGATTCTGTTGTAAAGTAGTAACAAATGCTAAATGCAGGTGATGATAACTGCCCGTTGTCTGTAACAATAATTTCATCATCAATTCCATCAAACTGGTATGCGCTATTTGCATTTCCAAATCTGTCTGTTGTAAGTTGCATATTTCCCTGTGGAACGCCATTGAAGCCATTTCCACTTACGTCATTTGCATTTCCTGAAAATGGATAATAAGCCTTCAGCCCAAGATTTAAATTTACCTGACCAAAACATAGATTGCACACTAACAATAAAAAAGATGGAAATATTCTTTTCATAGATTTACGGACCAGAGGCATATTAGCAGTTTGTAGAAATACAAGATAATATATTTCCTAATTAAACGAAACTCCGGTATAATTAAATGGTGTTACCGCTTTTAATTCTTTTTTAAGCAAAGCAGAAATCTTCAAACTGTCAATAAAAAAGTGGATAGATTTTTTATCAATTGCACTTTTTCCTCTTGTCAATTCTTTCAATTCCTCATAAGGCTTTGGATAATTTTCCCGGCGCAAAATAGTTTGAATGGCTTCAGCAACTACTGCCCAGTTGTTGTCTAAATCATCACTAAGCTTTTGTTCGTTTAGTACCAATTTTCCAATACCCTTTTCAATGGATAAAATTGAAAGCAGAGTATGCGCCATCGGTACTCCAATATTTCTAATTACGGTGGAATCGGTAAGATCTCTTTGTAGTCTTGAAACAGGTAGTTTAGCGGATAGGTGCTCCAGTACAGCATTTGCCATTCCTAAATTTCCTTCCGCATTTTCAAAATCAATAGGGTTTACTTTATGTGGCATGGCACTGCTACCTATCTCGCCTAGTTTTGTTTTTTGTTTAAAATAATCCATGCTAATGTAAGTCCACGTATCGCGACAAAAATCTATAAGAATAGTATTAATTCGTTTGATGGCATCAAAATGAGCAGCAAGTAAATCGTAATGTTCTATCTGCGTGGTATATTGCTGACGTTGTAAACCGAGTTTGTCCTCCATAAATTGATTGGCAAATTTTACCCAATCTGTTTTCGGGTAAGCAACATAGTGAGCATTGAAATTTCCTGTGGCTCCACCAAATTTTCCCGTAAAAGGAATATAGCTAAACTGCTGTACCTGGTTCTCAATCCGCTCCACATATACCATCAATTCTTTTCCCAACATGGTGGGCGATGCGGGCTGGCCGTGCGTCCTGGCCAGCATGGGAATATCTTTCCATTTTTTAGCAAGCTCAAGAATTTTATGTTGAAGGTTTATTACTGCGGGTAAATATTCATGTTCAATAGCGTGCTTCCACATAAGCGGCATGGCTGTGTTATTAATATCCTGCGAGGTTAGTCCGAAATGTATCCACTCCAGCAAATGTTCTCCACCGATATTTTTTAATTTTTCCTTTAAAAAATATTCAACTGCCTTTACATCATGATTAGTGATTTTTTCTGTTGCTTTTATTTCTTCCGCGTCAGCAATTGAAAATTCATCTGCAATTTTTAAAAGTTGTTTTTTCTGAGCAGGAGTGAGTTTGAAAAACTTTTTTTCTCCAAGAAAAATAAAATATTCCACTTCTACTTTTACGCGGTATTTTATCAATGCAAACTCGGAAAAATATTCATCAAGATGTGCGAGCTGATTTCTATAACGCCCATCGATTGGTGAAATAGCAGTAAGAGATTGTAATTGCATAATAAAAATTAATTGATTGAAATGTGTTTGAGAATGAAATTTGAAATCAACCTCATTGCCCTAATTTTGCGCAAATTTAAAGTAATAGGTTTGCAAACAAAAATAAGGGTTGGTGCGGTGAGTTATCTTAATACTAAACCGCTGATCTATGGTTTTGAGAACGGGATGATGAAGGATGAAGTGGATTTAATCATTGATTATCCTGCAAAAATCGGCTCCCTCCTGTTAAATAATCAAATCGATGTTGGGTTAATACCTGTGGCCGTAATTCCGCTGATGAAAGAGTATCATATTATTTCTGACTATTGCATTGGCAGTGTGGGAGAGGTGGCAAGTGTTTGCTTGTTTAGTGAAGTGCCCTTGCAACAAATTGAAACCATTCTGTTGGATTATCAAAGTCGCACTTCAGTAGCTCTCTTAAAAATTTTAATAAAAGAGTATTGGAAATTAAATGTCGTTTTTGAAGAAACGTCGGGCAATTACCAGACCCGGATTGTCGGCAGTACTGCTGGTTTGGTGATTGGAGACCGGGCTTTAATGCAAAGGAAAGTTTCCGCTTTTACTTATGATTTAGGTGAGGAGTGGAAAAAATTTACGGGGCTCCCGTTTGTATATGCAGCATGGGTAAGTAATAAACAACTGGATGATAATTTTGTTCAACACTTTAATAAAGCAACGCGTGATGGTTGTGCGCATATCGAAGAAATTGTTGCAACAAATGTTTTTGAAGATTACGACCTCAATATATATTACACCCAGAATATAGACTATCTATTAGATGAAGCAAAGCGAAATGCTTTGAATTTATTTTTGGAATATTTAGCAAAGCAATAGGTTGAACTATTAGCCTTTTATTTATTTGACTTGTGTTATGATTTATGAAACCGGATTATCCAAGGATGTCAAATCGTTAAATTAAACTTGGCTACCCGTTAATTTCGGAATATTTTTGAAAGCCTAAAACATACACTTTTGCCAAGAGTTTCTATAGTAATTCCCTGCTTTAATCATGGTAAGTATTTGCCAGAGGCACTTCATAATCTGGAATCCAATCATGCATTTTATGAAGTGATTATAGTAAATGACGGGTCAACCGATGAGGAAACAATACGAGCGCTTCAAATATTAAAAAGCAAAAATTACAATGTAATTGATCAACAAAATGGGGGATTGGCTAAAGCAAGAAATACTGGTATTTCCAGCTCTAGAGGTGAATTTATTTTTTTTCTGGACGCTGATAATTCTATTGAAATGGACTTTGTTACAAAAGCTGTCGCATTGTTTGATAAAGATCCTGAAGTAGCAGTAGTTTATAGTGATGCCGAGTATTTTGGTACTAAGAGCGGCGAGTGGAAGGTTGGTGATTTTAATTTACAGCGACTGATGATTGCTAACTATATTGATGCCTGTGCTATCATTCGAAAATCGGTCCTTGATGAACTGGGAGGTTATGATGAAAAAATGAAGGAGATAAAATCGGGATGGGAAGATTGGGAAATGTGGCTCAGAATTTCCTTTGCGGGAAAAATTTTTAGGTACTTACCTCAGAAGGGATTTCGATACAGGGTAGGCGAAACATCGATGATTACTGGTATTCAGAGTAGTTATGAAGTGCGAAATAAGCTCACAGAATATCTTCATAAAAAGTATCCGGCACAATTAGGACAGGAGTTTATAACGCAATTTGTTGTTCAAAAATTTAAACCTCATCCGTTACGATTTCTTATAAAATTAAGTATGATCACCTGGTTTAAAAACAAGTATCGGAAACTGTTAGATAAAAATAAAATTATCGCGGGTATCTGAATTATTGGAAAAAAAAATTTTTCTGGATCAAGTGTTATGGCATTTAAATTATGAATCCTATTATTTCAATCTGCATACCATCTTTTAAGCGAATCTCGTATCTCGAGCGATTGCTGGATTCCATCGCAATCCAAACCTATAAAGATTTTGAAGTGATAATCACCGATGATAGTGATGACGATTCTGTAA
>JBDSHT010000047.1:0-15659 GCA_039918315.1 Ginsengibacter sp.
GCGGTTATGCGATTTATGATTCGGTGAAAGATTATTACTTCGGATATTATGAAAATAATTACGAGACCTATGCCGCTCTTACTGCCAGGCATTTCAATGCGCAATATCATTGCACCGCAAAAAGTGGGATTGGAATTATGGTGAGTTGGTTCCCGATGATAATGCCTGAAATGTATGACAGGCTTGATGCTACCGATTCTACGAGTAAGTGGGACTTTTCAAAATATACTCCGGATGTAGTTGTTATCAACCTGCTTCAAAACGATTCGTGGATTGTTACCATGTCGGACCAACCTGAATTCAAACATCGTTTCGGAACAGCGGCACCCACCGAATCGGAGGTCATAGATGCCTATAAAAAGTTTGTGCAAACTATCAGGGATACATACCCGAAGTCACAAATAATTTGCATGTTGGGAAATATGGATATTACCAAAAAAGGTTCACCATGGCCGGGGTACGTTGATGATGCAGTGAAACAATTACATGATAAAAAGATATTCACTTTCTTTTCTCCTTATAAAGACACGTATGGTCATCCAAAAGTGAGAGAGCAAAAAGCAATGGCGGATGGTTTGATAAAATTTATTGATGAAAATATTAAGTGGTAAGAATCAAATCCAAAAGAGTGTTGATTAAAACGCAACTGCTTCTTCCCCATACATTTGACCTTTGAATTTTAATGACGGCGATGGAATAAAATCACCAAGCCCCAGCCTGTTCCATTTTTCATCAATAGAATTTATTGTTGCATCGTCTGCGATAATTATGTTAGGCCAATCCCGATCAAAGCCATCTAATTCTTTGGTTTTTAAAGTTCCATCAAAGCCAATGCAGGCAACGTATTTATCAGAATTTGATGAGGCAACTTTCTTTTTTATAAAATGATCTCTCTTAGGATCTACATTGTTACAAAAACGCCAGAGCGCTACTGTAATGTCATTTGCATCTACAGTATGCTCTACATACAAAATCATTTTCACTCCTTCGATGCATTGCATTTCTGCGATAGCTTCATGCAATTCAATCACATGATTTTTTCTATTCTTTTCTACCGAAATAATTAAGCACGGTATTTCTTTTTTGATCAAAGAATAATTGAGGTGTTTTATTTCAGGGAATAATTTTAAAATTTCATCTGTATTCTTCTGACTGAATTCAGCGGATTCATTTAAATAATTCCCGTCGGTTTCTTCATCAAATTTAAACGTTCCATCAATACACATTTTTCCGCCAAAGCCCATCTTGCTGCAACTGTGGTCCAGCACATCCATCGGCCCTTGTGAAAAATAAATATCAGTGGACGGATTTAAATTTTTGAAAACAAATGGAGCCAATTTCTCATAATCTGAAAGTTTAAAATCTTTCGAATCACTTGCATTATTTGTTGTTGATTCGGTGGCTGTAACCACCAAAATTTTATTGAACATCATTTGTCCCGCACCCCACATGGCATTCATTACTTTCTGTCCCTGCCCTGCATAATCTTTGGTAATCTTTGCGATCACCAAATTATGAAACACTCCTTCGACCGGCATTTCCATATCAACGATTTCCGGAACCAAAGTCATTTTAATAGGTGCTAAAAAAATCCTTTCCGTTGCTTTGCCCAGCCATGCATCTTCCTGCGGTGGTATGCCTACAATTGTCGCAGGATACACAGCATTTTTTTTATGCGTGATAGCGGTGATGTGAAATTTAGGGTACCAATCCGGCAATGAATAATAACCGGTATGATCGCCAAACGGGCCTTCCCAAATGAGTTCATCTCCAGGATCTACATATCCTTCAATAACAAAGTCCGCATCAGAAGGCACTTCCACATTAGGTTGAGAAATACATTTTACCAACTCAACTTTTTTCTTTCTTAGAAATCCTGCGAGCATGTATTCATCTACGTTTTCAGGCAATGGCGCTGTGGCAGAATACGCGTACACCGGATCTCCACCCAATGCAACGGCAATGGGCATACGCTTTTTTAGTTTTTTATATTCATTAAAATGTTTTGCCGACACCTTATGTTTATGCCAGTGCATCCCGGTCAGTTTAGGACCAAAAACCTGCATGCGGTACATACCTACATTTCTTGAATTATTGTTTGGGTCTTTCGTATGAATGATAGGGAGCGTCACAAAAGGGCCACCATCCTTAGGCCAACAAGTGATCACCGGCAGTTTTGTAATATCAGGATCGGTCATAATTACCTGCTGGCAATCTCCTTTACCTTTTATTACTTTCGGCATCCAACTGGCAAACTGACCCAATTTTGGAAGCAGTTTTAATTTATCAATTATGTTTTCTTTAGGAGAAGAAAGCAAATGGAAAAGCGTTTCAATTTCTTTAGCCACATCATTTAATTCAGTAACGCCAAGTGCCAGGCACATTCTTCTATCGCTTCCGTAAGCATTCATCAGCACTGGAAAATCATAACCGGTATTTTCAAAAAGCAATGCTTTGCCACCATCTTTACTTTTACTGATGCGATCGGTAACCTCTGAAATTTCAAGGTGTGGATTTACAAACTCTTTTATTCGAACGAGTTCATTTTCTTTTTCAAGCAGTTCAATAAATTCCTGGAGATTTTTATAGGACATAGTGCCGCAAAGGTAGCACACCCAATTTTAGATTTGAGCTATTGAAATTCGATTTTTACATTCCGATTAATAAACATTTACGGGACATCCATACTGACTATGTTTACCCGAATGCCCAACGGTGCCATTACCTAATTTGAATGAAAGTGTAAGCCCTGTAAAGTAGTACCAGTCTTTGTTTTTGGCTCCACCTCTGGCTGTTCCTGCCGGAGGATAAAATCCGCCATTCTTTAATTCTCCGCCACGAAACGCAAGTTCTACAGCCTTGGGGCCACGGTTAGCAATCAACAAATTTTGATCTACATATTCGGTACTCACATCATCTAAATGATCCGTAAATAATTTACGCATGCTCACTTCCAGCCCGACATTTAAATTTTCACTTAACGCTAATTTTACACCCGCACCGAAAGGAATATTGAATTGTGTGAGTTGATAATAATTTTTTCCTGCTAAAAACCCCTGGCCTTCTGTACTTAATGGTCTCAGAAAATATTTAGAGTTGGTGGTGTCAAAAGTGTAAGGATTGAAATGATACAATCCGACACCTGCGAACACATAAGGAGTCAAAGGGTTTTTACCCAAAGGGGTAATATAATATTGGAGCGCAAGATGAACATCTGTGATCCCAGATGTAAAATTTAAGTTCCTGATTTTATTACGCCCTAATTTATCATCTCCTGAAACCTTGCCCAAAAGCACCCCTGTGCGTACCGAGAAATGGTCACTCAAACTATAGTGAACACCCAATCCACCTGCAACGTGCGCCTGGTTAAATGTAAAACGCTTATCCTGTAAATCGCCCTGGTAATTGGATGCGCCACCAAATAATTCGATGGAAACTTTTTGAGCTTGTGTGTTCAAAATAAAAAGAAAGGAAAGCGCATGAAGGACTACGTATTTCATAAAATTTTTTAAATTAAAATTTTTCATTGCCATGGAATGGCAAAAATAATACCATTAAAGTTGACGATGAGTCATTCCTTTTGCAAAGATGGCAGTTAAGTACAAAAGCCGTGTTAAAAGCCGATTACATTGAATTATCGAATTTTCATTTAACGTTTGATCTGGTTGAATGGCACCGTATTTTCTTTCAGTTGTTTGTAAAACATCTTTGTAAATTTTTTAATTTTTAGTTAACTATGAAAAAAGTATTTTCATTTCTTCGGGTAAACATCGTTCCGATAGGGGGCGTATTTTTAATGGCGTTGATTTTTAGCGCATGTAAAAAAACAGATTCAAATAATCAGGCTATTCCGGCTGCGGGCCTTGTGGCAATTAACCTCGTACCTGACGTAGAAGCTGTTGGCGTTGCAATATCCGGCAACAACTTTACAAACGTTCCGCTTTATTATTCCAATTATACCGGTGCATACAGAGCCGTTTATACTGGTCAAAGAAGCCTTGAGTCTTATAATTTTAATAACAGGCAATCTATGGCTATGACGAATCAATTATTTAAAGACAGTAGTTATTATACATTGTTCGTAGTAGGTACACAGGGTAATTATAAAAACGTAATGGTTGAGGATAAATTAGATAGCCTGCCTACGAACACGGGTGAATCATTTGTAAGGTTTGTGAACGCGATTACAGATTCGACAAATATTCCGAACGTAAAAATTGCTTCAGGTAGCAATGTACTTTACAATGGTGTCGCACCTTTTGGCTATGTATCCGATTTTAAAGCTGTGATGCCTGGTGATGTAATGATCGAAGCAGGTAACGAGTCAACCATTGACAAAAACCGTACGATCTCTGTAGAGAAAGGAAAAGTATATACTGTATTGTTGAGTGGTGATCCTTCTGCAACTGATACTGCAAAGGCGGTGAGCATTAAATTTATTATCAACGGAAGTGTTTCTGAATAATCAGTAAACCATCAAATGAATTAAAAACTTCGGGTAGAGATTCCCGAAGTTTTTTTTTATATTCTATTGTAAGAATTGACATTCAATTTAACAAAAATGGTACGCAGCGTTTCGTTTTTATTTATAGTCAATGCATTAATTAATCTCAAACTTCTAAACTTCTGATTTTATGAAAGCAACGTTATTTATTATCTTTTTATTTATGGGCAATTTATTATTTGCGCAGGAAAAGAAATCGACAGTGGTGCCCGGACAGCATAGTTTCTATGCTGAATTGGGAGGACCAGGAATATTATTTTCTGCTAACATTGATACACGCTTTACAAAATCCAACTTAGGCGTAGGAGGCAGGATAGGACTGGGATTCGTTACGGGTGATTTTGGAAATCAGAATACCTATGAACAAAGATCAGTGGTAACGGTTCCTGTTCAAATCAACTATATTTTTGGAAAGCCGAACTCCGTTCATTCGTTCGAGGTTGGTGGGGGAGCAACATTTCTTGGAAAGAAAATTGATCTTTTCAACTATAGCGAAGTCAATAAAAATTCTATTGTAGGGACTGCCTCTTTTATGTATCGCAGGCAACCGCAAGAAGGTGGGTTTTCATGGAGGTTAGGGTTTACTCCTATAATTACTTCAGGCTTTGTTCAGGCTTCGGGCGCAGCAAGTATTGGTTATAATTTTTAAAAGGAAAAGATGTTTAAATTTAAATGCCGTATTTGAAAAAATATGGATTTTTTATTTATCTATGAGGGTATTGATGATGACATTAGCCAACTGTGCATCTCACTATTTGTAGAAGAAGGATTGGTTAATGATAGCAAGGATTACAAATAAAGGTGGCATTGAGTTTTTGAATTGTTGAGACTTATAACAAGCTGCTTTCAAATAACACATTGCCACCTAAAAATTTTCTTTTTTGATCTGCCAACGAATATTTTGATCATACCTTTTTTAATTTATTTTTCAAATAAATGTTTCCGGTAGCATCGCTGTTAAGGATGTATGTTGACTTCTCGTCTTCCATAATTATTTCGTAAATTAATCCGTTTTCGTCTTGTAATTCAACAATACCTTTGATGCTTTTATTTGTGTATTTTTCTTTTACTTTCAAGGCAATAAAAGGACACAGATTTTTCTCGCTGTAATACCTCAGCGTTCTGATTATATTTCCTTTTAGGTCGTAATAGATGGAGCTTTGAATATCATTCTCCTTAAAGCCCACCCGGCAGTAAGTTTCGGTCTCATTCCACTGAACGTTTTGAGCAGCGGGAAAGGTTTCCTTGAAATTTTTGAGAATGGATACATCAATTACTGTTGGATTTGCATAAGCGGATACCGTGAAAAGCATTGCCGCGCCGATGATAATTTTTTTCATGATAAATGTTGTTTAACCGGTGAATAATAATCCTAAATTACTAACCTGTAATGCGCGGAAAAAGCAAACAATGTTTAATGGTAACGCGAAGGTTGGAAAACAGAAAAAATCTAAAATTGGAACCATGCAAAGTGAATTCTGAAAAAGCATTTTCAAAACCTGAATAATGAAAATGTGCCAGTAAAACTTCTGTGTTAAGTTTCTTTAACAATGCAGCACTTTGATGATGAATGGTTTTACAACTTTTGATTTTTGCCGGAAAACTCTTGTGGTTTACAAATGCATGGTGTCTATTGTAAAAGATGAAAAGCCTTATGTGTGGCGCAGTACATCCTTTGGAACCATCAAATGGCGGAAAGTATTTATCAAAAAACTCTTCTCGCAAAAATAGTTCGGGGCTGTAGTTTTTAATTATTGAATTCAAAAGTAGCCGTTCTTAAAATTTATAGAATGTTACATAATATTTTGCTCCGCGTTAACATATATATCATATAGATTTGGTTTCGTTCCCCTTTGAAATCCTTTATGTAGGTCACGATTCCATATTTATTCACCATGATAAAGGACAAATATTTTAGACGATTTTTCATTCCATTGTTGGGAATTATTATTCCTTTTTTGTCCGGCGTGGTTACTTACAAATTATATTCATCCTTTGAAATCGCAGGCATCTTTATTTATTTCATTTTCATGTCATGGTGTATATGGACGTGCGCTGCGTGGGTACACGGTAAAATAAGAAATTGGTTTACGGTAGAGCAAAATATTTTTTTTAAAATATCCGCTGTATCATTGATCAATGCTCAGTTTGCAGGATCTATTGCGGCTATCTTAACCTTATTCTGGTTCAAAATTTCCGAAGAGCATTTTGCCTGGGTACCTTACCTGCTATGTGTAGGATTAAGTTTACTGGGTACAATTATATTTGCGCTGGTTTATGAAATAATGTACCTGAGTAAAGAAAGAGAATTGGATACTAAAATAGTTTATGAAATGGATCGCGAAAGAAATTTTGCCGAGATTTCAAATTTGAAAAACGAATTGGAACCTCATTTTATTTTTAATTCATTAACGGCGCTATCACATCTTATTTTAAATGATTCAGAAACAGCACACATTTTTAATGGAAAGTTGGCCACGATTTTTAAATATTTTTTGATTAATAAAGAAAAGGAGATGATTTCCTTGTACAATGAGTTGGAATTTTTGGATGATTATTTTTACTTGTTAAAATTAAGGCATGACAACCATGTGAAACTTTTTGCCGACTTGAACGTTGTACCTGAAAGCCGACAAATGATTGTTCCCTTCGCACTACAAATAGCGGTAGAAAATGCTATCAAGCATAATGAGTTTTCTGCCGATTCGCCATTGAAAATTTATGTTGAATTACATGACAATTTTATGTTGGTGAAAAATAAAATAAAATTAAAAAGCTATCCAGTTCAGTCAACAGGCATCGGCCTTCGAAATTTAAAATTGCGCTACCAGCTTTTTTGGCAAAAAGAAATTATCGTTAAAAAAACACACGCAGAATTCATCGTTCAATTACCTATCATTTCCAAACAGACGCCATGATAAAAGCCATTATAATTGAAGATGAAATACGCGCTATGGATGTGATGTACCAAACACTTCAAAAGGTATCAATTGAAATAAATGTGCAAGCAAAGTTGCGATCCGTAAAGGAAAGCATCCAATATCTAAAAAAGGAAACTGAAGCCGATATCATATTTTGTGATGTGCAACTCTCCGACGGTTTGAGTTTTGAAATATTTAAAAATGTTCGCATAAATATTCCGGTAGTATTTACTACAGCATTTGACCAATACTTGCTTTTGGCATTTGAAAATAATGGCATTGATTATTTGCTGAAGCCTGTACAGAAATCGGACGTAGAAAAAGCGTTGACGAAGTTTTGTAAACTCAAACAACATTTTCAACAATCAACCGGTGAAAGTTTAGTTCAGAAATTAGAATCGATTGGCACGGCTAAAAAAAGAACAAGGATCATTGTAAAAAGAGGAAACGAAAATGTCATTTTGCGTCTGGATGATGTCATACTATTTTGTACCGAGGATAAAGAAGTGTTTGCTATAGACCGTTTCCATAAAAAATATCTGATCGATAAAAATCTAAGCCAATTGGCGGAAGAATTAGATGGTGGCCAGTTCTTCAGAGCCAACAGGAAATTCATTATCAATCTCGATTATGTACGCGGCTATGAACCCTTTGAGAAGGTTAAATTGTTGATCGACCTTGAGATGTCTGTTGCCGAACACAAGATTATTATTAGCCAGGAAACTGCACCGCATTTTAGAAACTGGATGCGCTCCGCCTAAGAACGGATTCCCGGCGCGAAGTCAAATCCCGATACTTTTTTAAATATTTCGCCGGCGTAATATATTTTAAATATCAGTTGCCTCACCGTAAGCCACAGCAGTAGCCTCCTTCACGGCTTCACTCATGGTTGGGTGTGGATGAATTGCATTTAGAATTTCATGGGCTGTCGTTTCTAATTTACGGGCAACAACAACTTCAGCGATCAATTCTGTTACATTGCTACCTATCATGTGACAGCCTAACAACTCACCATATTTCGCATCATAAATTATTTTCACAAAGCCTGTAGTATCACCCGCTGCTGTAGCTTTTCCGCTTGCTGCAAAAGGAAACTTGCCCACTTTTAATTCATAACCTGCATCCTTAGCCGCTTTTTCAGTCATGCCTACAGATGCTATTTCAGGTGAACAATAAGTACATCCCGGAACGTTATCATAATTGATTGGCTCTATCTTTTTACCACAAAGATGTTCTGCCGCATTGATACCTTCTTTGCTTGCTTTATGTGCCAACGCCTGGTGTGGAGTACAATCACCAATTGCGTAAACACCATTGATATTAGTTTGTTGATTAGCATCAACTATTATGCGGCCTTTATCTGTTGCAACCCCAATTTCTTCAAGCCCAATATTTTCAATATTTGCAGAAATACCTACGGCACTTAACAATATATCCGCTTCCAAAACCTGCTCTCCTTCGCTGGTTTTTATTGTTGCTTTTACTCCTTCGCCGCTGGTATCCACTTTGGTTACTTCACTGTTCACCATGATGGTCATTCCTTGCTTTTTGAAATTCTTTTCCAACTCTTTAGAAACTTCCTCATCTTCCACCGGAACTATTCTTGGCAAAAATTCTACGATGGTCACTTTCGTTCCCATGCTGTTATAGAAGTAGGCAAACTCAGTTCCTATAGCACCTGAACCTACGATGATGATTGACTTTGGTTGAGAAGGCAAATTCATTGCGTCGCGATAGCCAACTACTTTTTTGCCATCTAATTTCAAAGCTGGCAATTCGCGCGCTCTGGCTCCAGTTGCAATAATAATATTTGAAGCTTCCAACACTTGCTTCGTTCCATCATTAGAAGTTACTTCCAATTTATTAGAGGCCAACAATTTACCATTGCCCATAATAACTTCAATCTTATTTTTCTTCATAAGAAATTGAATTCCCTTATTCATTTTATCGGCTATTCCACGACTACGTTTAATGATATCTCCAAAATTTGCTTTAGGGTCATTGATCTCAATCCCATAATTGGAACTATGTTTTGCATATTCAAAAACCTGCGCACTTTTAAGCAAAGCTTTTGTAGGAATACAGCCCCAGTTCAGGCAAATACCACCCAGAGTTTCACGTTCTACAATTGCTACTTTTTTACCTAATTGAGAAGCCCTTATTGCTGCCGGATAACCGCCGGGTCCGCTACCTAAAACTATTAAATCGTATGCCATATTTTTTTTAATTGGTTGTTTTAAAATTGATTTTAAAATCCGTGCGAAATTACTTTAGAATATGCAAAGCGCAAAAACTGTAATGGATATTGGGAATTTGGATATGATTTTTTTAACTTAGAAATGGGCGCAAGTAATACCCGCTTAGATGCGATGAGTGCGTGCTGCTTCGATTAGCGGACTTTAGCAACTAAGAAAGACGAAGTAATTATCAATGAAAGTAATCAGGCCTTTTATTAGGATTTATGTTTTTTCAAATTCTTAATTTGCCATGAAAAAAATAATAAATAATACCTTCTAAGATTTATCGCTTCTGTGGTACGGAATGACAAGCCATTAAATGACTGAGTAAATATCTGTTCGCCATTGAAGATATCTGCTGCTTTAATGCCAATGGACATGGGCTTGTTCTTAAACGTATATTCACCTTTTAAATCTACGACCACAGCATTTGCATTTTTTCTGCTTTGCAGGAAATAATAAGAATATCCCGCGCGCGCCTCAGCCTTAAAGTATTGATTTATTTTGTAGTTTATCGTGTAAGAAGTCTGCAAAGATTGGTTAAGAAATTTTCCTTCTGATTGCAAAGAAGAGTAACCCTTATAGAGGGAATAATTTAAACTGACAAATTGAGAAAGGTTTTCCTTGAATCGCATAAATTGCCCCGCAAAATTGAAGTTGGTAGCTAAATTTTCATACCTGGCTTTGTTGAAAAAATAGGGTTTATCTGTTCTCACATAGTAGATGGAAAAATTAAATGATCGGCTTATCCGTTTCTTTACATCGTAATGATATTTTGAAGTTTCGACAGAGAAAGATATCCTTTTGGATTTGTCGGGCGAATTTAGATATTCGGTTAAATAACTTCCGAGACTGATCTCCGATATTGCTTCAGTTATTGCACCTGAAATGATTCCGTAATTGAAATATAAGTTTATTAACGGAAAGTTTAACTGGCTTGAATGATTTCTTAAAGACAGTCCGAAATCTATATTTTTTTCCGGGGTCAATTCTGCATTACCTTTTATCTGTAACAAAGGATTCGATATATCTAAATAAGGATTGATATAGTCAGATGATGGTGGCGTTTGAGAAGTACCGCTATTGATTCCCAAGTCAACAGGCAGCTTAAATGGATTTTGAATAGTGGCAGATAAAGAAGTGCCAAGTTGGTTATAGGTGCTACTACTTGCTGAAATTCTGTTAGGTTCAGCCACTGAAATATTCTGTCTTTCGAAAGTTAGCCCACCCGAAAATTGAAAACTGCCTGTTTCATAATTTAGTTCAGGGGTTGCCGTAAAAATGAAAGTTTTCGTTTTAAAAAAATTGCTGATAGAATCATTGGCAGTGTCAAATTTGTTCGACAAAGGATTAAATAAAAAAGCCGGCGTTTTATTATTTGAACTCTGCATATACGATGACACACGCATTTTGAAGGTAAACTGAGAATCTATGAGATCACTGTAATCCGCGGAAAACTCTTGTGATCTTCTGTCTTCTTTTATAAACCTCCGTACAAAAAACAGCGTATCTATTAAAAGGTTTTTCAGCGTACTAATATTGTCATTTCGGCCATCTGTATTTCCCTTGCTTGAAAAAGCTGACAAGGTTAGTGATTTACTTTTTGAGATTCGTGCGGTTAAGTTTGATTTTATGGTAAAGCTCTGGTTTTGTCGCTCGGTGTTAGCACTATCGTTCAATATAACAGTCTTATCCACGTAATTTCTATTTCCAAATTTCAAACTCTTCTCATTCGCGTTGTTTGCACCATAACTGAAGTAAGTGCTCCATTCGACTTGTTTTGCGGGAATGAATTTATAGGATAGAAAGTATCGATTTTCCGTGTCTGTTTTTTTTGATATCTCCTGAAAAGATTCATTCAAAATATTATTATTGTTCCATAGTTCTGTTGTGCGGCTGCCACCAGTCATTGACCTCTTTAAAGAAATTAGTCCTGCTCCCAGGCGATGTTGTTTTGCAGATGAAGTACCACCAACTAATCCATTCTCCGCAGTGCTTAAAAATGTTTTTCCGAGCGATACTTCAGCAAAAACACCTTTCTTCAAAGCAGTAACGAATCCTTCATCATTACCAAAACTACTTAGATTGTTCATTCCGTACCCTGAGCCGTAACTATCGATCAACCGGTTTCTGCCAGACGTTTTTGCTACATCCAGTCCCTGGCTATTTATATTATCATTACTAATTTCGCCGGATATTTGCACGATCCGATCAAAATAATTGACAGAAGATAATCCATAATATTTTTCCTTTAATCCTGCAGATAACTTCAGGTTTCCGAATATCCCCCGCTTTTTATTTTTCCTCAAAGTCAGGCTTATCTCTTTATTTCGCAGATTTGGCTTAATGTTTTTCAATACATCCGAGGGGCTGTCATAAACCTTTACATTTTCTATGGCATCCGCCGGGAAAATATTTAATAGAAGATTTCTGTTGTTGCCAAAAAATTCTTTGCCATCCACCAGGATACGTGATACAGGACGGCCATTTACTTTCACCTCACCGTCGTTCACTGTCACCCTAGGTAATTTTGCCAGCAGATCACTCACTACTTCAATTTTTGTGGTTTTAAAGGCTGAGGCGTTAAAAATTAAAGTGTCCTTTTTAAATTGCAGAGGAGGAATGAAAGCGTCAATTTTTATCTCGTCCAAAATATTATCTGCAACTTCCAGAGTAATTTTTTGTAAAAGCAAGGATTGTTTTGAAAGACCTGAAAATTTTCTTATAAATGGTTTAAACCCAATGAAACTGATGCTTAATATAATACTATCCTTATTGGTTTTGAATTGAAAAGAACCTTTTTTATCAGTTAGCGTGAAATTAAGTAAGAGGCTATCTGTGCAATTATGGATAGACACTGATGCATGTTCCAACAAATTTCCGGCATTATCAGTCACCTGTCCGCTAATAAGATTTTGTTGCGCATTTGCGCCATTATGTAGGCTGACAAACAATATCAGAAACAAAATCAGATAATATTTTTTCATTCAATTGCTTTCGAAAAGTCTCAGGCTTTTCGCAAACCTGTTTTTTTTAAATTCTGTGTAAAATAAGATAACCTTTTTGCAAATTTTCAGTCTTACTAAAAATAAAATGAAAGCTGTTAGTCTGACATCAGTGGCGGCTGTAGAATCTTGGATCTTATGCGAATTTCAAATAGGATTGGTTGAGGCTACATTAAATTTGCAATTTTTAGTCTAGAGCTTTTTAATAAAAAACAAAGTTAGATGCAACCTATCCTTATTATTGGAGTCCTATCTTTATTGTATCGCATTCATTTATGACCCCGAATATGAAATACTTTTTATCGATCAGTTTACTCTCACTTTTATTTTTTATTACGAGCTGTAGCAGTTCACGAAAAACCACTGTTAGCAAGGCCGTGTCTCCAAAAGCAGAAGATATTAAAAGCACTGTGAAAATAAAAAGGAATGTTCCTGTGGTTATAATTAACACGAAGAATATTTCGGCAGATAAAGTTGTTGATTACGCAGAAAAACAGGTTGGTGTAAAATACAAATATGGTTCATCTAAAAAGGAAAATGGTTTTGATTGCTCTGGTTTTATCACGTATGTTTTCAGTCATTTTAATATTCCGGTGCCGAGAATTTCAAAGGACTTTACCAACACTGGCGATGAGGTCGCTATTCAAAATTGCAGGCGTGGAGACATTATTCTTTTCACAGGATCAGATGCCAATAGCGGTGAAGTAGGCCACATGGGAATTATAACAAGTATTGAAAATGGATTCGTAAATTTTATCCACGCTTCCACCAGCAAGGGTGTCATGATTTCAGGGATGAATTCTTACTTTATTTCGCGTTTTGTGAAGGTGAATCGGCTATTTAAAATTCCGTAGAAAGTTGAAAAGTATAAAGATGATAGTATCAAGTAGCAAGATAAATACCCGTTCGTTCTTGTTTATTTCTACAGAAATTCAATTTTTTTTATCAAGATTAAAAAGTATCGAGATTAACAAGTATCAAGATTAAAAGTATCAAGTAGCAGGACCAAGTGCCGTTCTTTCTTGCTACTTGCTACTCAATACTCACTACTCAATACTTACTTCTCACTACTTGCTACTGCCTACAACTCTTTCCCCATAACATAATCATTCATAAAATAGCCATTGCCGATATCAATATCATCTTCGCGTAAAATTGTAAATCCTTGTTTTTTATAAAATGCGACTGCATTATTAAAACGGTTTACATTCAACTGAAGAGAAGTGGACCCTTCGTTTTTTATTTCCAGCGTTAGATGATCGAGTAATTTTTTACCAATATTTTTACCCTGCATTTCTGTGTCCACATAAAGTTTATTAAGATGGAAAACCTTGTGATCATTTGCATGTTGTCCATAAGATGCAAAACCAACAGGAATAGAATTTTCGATAGCGATAATAAACCGATGATTCAAAACGATCATTTGCTCTTCGAGTGATTCCGAAGAATAAAATTTATCAAGCATGAAAGTGAGTTGATCGGCAGATAATATTTTGCCGTAGGCAATGGGCCAAACTTTTCGGGCCAGGTCTTGCACGATTTTAATGTCTTTAATTCCGGCTTTCTCGATCGTGATCATTTTACAAAACGGTAATTTTTATTTCCGGAGCATTAAATTTTCTTCCCTGTTTATCTTTCACTACAATGTCAAAATAATATAGTTGTTCATCCTTCTTCAAATTATTTCCGACGTTGTCTATCCAGATTTTGGTGAGCGGAGTTGCAAAAAACCGGGCAGATGAAATCGTAGAACTTATTTCCTTTTTACCGTTGTCTTCGTTTTCAAACACTCCTCTTTTTCTATAAAGAAACTGGTACGAATCTATCTCGTATTCTGTTTTTTTATCGTCTTGTATTTTTAAAGGCATGGTCAGTAATTGCGCAGCTTCTCCCGGTAACACTGAATCGCCATTTTTATGAGAACCCAAAAATGTTTTCACGGTAGGCGGTTTAAATTTTGTGATTTTTACTTCACCGGATTGTTGCGCCAAAGCAGCACTGCTTGCACTTACAAAGAACAGGATTAGGAAGTATTTCATAATTTTCTTTGAAGAATTTTTTAATAGCTCCTCATTTATCAAAGAGAGGAAAGGCTATGTTCTATGAGTTTAATTTTCGCTTCCACATCAGCTTTTTTCTTTCTTTCTAAATCAATAACCTCGGGCTTTGCATTTTGTACAAATTTATCGTTACTTAATTTCTTCTCCACCGCAATTAAGAATCCTTTAAGATATTGCAAGTCTTTATCCAGCCTTTGTTTTTGGGCTTCCGTATCCACTTCTGTTTCACACTGAATAAATATCTTATCATTACCTAAAACGATGGTAGCCGCACTTGCAGCCTGTTCTTCATTAAACGTTATTGCATCTGCATTTATTTGTTTTAGTAAAATGCTTTGAAAAGCCGAATAAGAATTTTCGTCTGTAGTTTCTACATTCAGTTGAATCGTTTCTTTAGGTTTTATTTGATTCTTATTCCTCGTATCACGAATGGCAGTTATCAACTCTTTTAACTTGTCGCCTGATTGCAGAATTGTATCGTTCACTTCTCCGATCGCAGAATATTGTTTTACCATCAGGTCTTCTTTTCTCTCCCGGAGTAAATGATAAATCTCTTCTGTGATAAAGGGCATAAACGGATGAAGCAAATGCAGTAGTTCATCAAAAAAGTATAATGCCTTTTGATAGGTTGCGCTATCAATGTTTTTTTCATAGGCAGGTTTGATCCACTCAAGAAACCAACTACAGAAATCGTCCCAAACCAAAGAGTAAATGGTCTTGAGCGCTTCGCTCAATTTAAAGTTGGTCATTTGCTCATTCACCTCCGTCCGTGCCTGATTCAGCCTGCTTTCAAACCATTCAATTGCAAAATTGTTATTTACATCATTGTTCAAATCTGCATTCGATTCGCTTTGATTGCCATCATTTTTAGCCTCCCACATTTTTATCAACTTCAGCGCATTCCATAATTTATTATTGAAATGTTTTCCTTG
>JBDSHT010000048.1:0-3098 GCA_039918315.1 Ginsengibacter sp.
CTTCCGACTGCGCTAAAGTTGAAGAATGGAACCCAAATAAAATTATGATTGTAAAAAATAACCTCATATAGTCGTTGGTGGGTTTTGGCAAAACTAGTATTTATTACATCATATCGACGGGAAAGAAAATAATGAATAATAGCCAAAATCAGGAAGTCAATTCAATGTTGCAATCACACTGAAAAATACAGGCTTGCGAATAACTTCAGCCTTTTCTTTATCTACTATTGGTGTAGCACTCGTTACATTTCTAGCCGAATTTTTTTTTAAATGCATTTTCAACTGCTGTGTTTTTGAACTTTTCATTACAGTTTCTTATTGCCTGAGTAAAATGCCAGCAACATTGCTAACGCATTTATCGTCAACAAAATATTTTCCATGAAGAGTAGAGAAATACGTTTTTTGATAACACTGTTATTTAGGTTTTTTTAAAGAAGATTTTCTGATAATCAAATTAGAAGGTATGATGATGGTCTTAGGGCTTTTGATATTTTTATTTCCGGATAAGCGGTTCAGCAGGCTGCGGGCTGCGGTTTCACCCACATCAATTCCGGGGTAGTTAATGGTAGTAAGACTTGGCTCAATCAACTTTGCAATAGCATCATTATTAAATCCTACAATTGCGATGTCTTCCGGTATTCTGATGCCGTGTTCTTTAAATGTTCGAATACAAACGGCTGCTACAAAATCATTGGTAATAAAAATCCCATCAGGCATTGGTTTCATTTTTAAAATTTTTGTGGCCGATTCAATAGCCGAATTCTCAGAAAGGTCATTTACGATTAATAAGTTTTCGTCGGCTTTAATTCGGGCTGCTTTGAGCGCGCGAAGATACCCTTCGTACCTGCCTGAATATACATTCCGATTTAGACTGGAAGTGATGTGTGCAATTCGCTTACATCCCTGTTTTATCAGGTGTTTCGCGGCATCGTATCCACATCTTTCATTGTCGATTATTACTACGGTATTATTTCCTTTTTGCACCACACGATCAAAAAAAACGATAGGAACGTTTTTATCTTTGAATGATTTAAAATGGTCTAAATTTTTTGTATCGAACGAAAGCGAAGCGATCAAACCATCCACTCTTTTTTCAAAAAGATTTTTTGCGTTAGCGACCTCCTTATGATGGCTTTCTGATGAATGCGCGATGATGAGATCGTAGCCGGCTTCAGTGGTAACTTTTTCTACGCCAGCCAAAACCGATGTTATGAAACTACTGTTCAGCTCATGCACAATCATACCAATTGTTCTAGTATTTCGGTTACGAAGATTGCGTGCAAAATGATTGGTACGGTATCCCATTTTTTCTGCGGTCTCAAAAACTTTCTTTTGAGTTTTTTCATTTACAACCGGATCATTTTTCAATGCGCGGCTCACTGTGGCAATGGAAATGTCAAGCGCCATTGCAATATCATAAATGGTAACTTCCTTTGTTGTTGTCATCTACAGTCAGTTACTTGAGTGGATGTGAACCATAAAGCTATATAAAATAAATGGTGTGCCTGTAAAAATGTAAACGGTTACATTTTTTAAGTTATTTCCCTTAAATTAGCTTATAAAATGTGTTGGAACTGAATTTGAAAAACACCGCAGCACTTCAATGAAATACATAATTTTATTTTCGTAAAAATTTAAAAAAAAATCTATGCCAGTAACTACAGGGAAAAAGGAATTTTTTAAGAACATTCCCGAAATCAAATTTGAAGGATTGAAAAGCGATAACCCTTTTGCATTCCGATGGTATGATGAAAAAAAAGTGGTTGCCGGTAAAACCTTAAAAGAGCATTTTAAATTTGCCTGCTCATACTGGCATTCATTCAATGGAGACGGATCAGATCCATTTGGAGGTCCGACTCATATTTTTGCATGGGATAAAAAAGAAGATCCTATCAAAAGAGCTAAAGATAAAATGGACGCGGCATTTGAATTTATTACAAAAATGCGTTTGCCGTATTATTGTTTTCATGATGTTGACCTTATTGATTATACGAATGATATTGTTGATAATGAGAAAAGATTGAAGACAATTACTGCTTATGCAAAACAAAAACAAGAGCAGAGTGGCGTGAAATTATTATGGGGCACTGCCAATCTTTTTTCTCACAGAAGATACATGAATGGGGCTTCCACGAATCCTGATTTTCATGTGCTGACTCATGGCGCTGCACAGGTAAAAGCCGCGCTGGATGCGACGATTGAACTAGGTGGGGCCAATTATGTTTTCTGGGGTGGTCGTGAAGGTTACATGAGTTTGTTAAATACAAACATGAAAAGAGAACAGGAGCATCTTGCAATATTTTTACACACAGCAAAAGATTATGCAAGAAGAAATGGATTTAAAGGAACCTTTTTTATTGAGCCAAAACCGTGTGAACCTACCAAACACCAATATGATTATGATGTTGCAACAGTTGTAAGTTTTATGCGTCAATATGATCTGATGGAAGACTTTAAAATCAACATTGAAGTGAATCATGCAACACTGGCCGGACATACATTCACTCATGAAATGCAGGCGGCTGCGGACGCGGGAGTGTTGGGTAGCCTGGATGCTAACAGAGGTGATTATCAGAATGGATGGGATACCGATCAGTTCCCGAATAATATTAATGAACTCACAGAAGCTATGCTTGTATTCCTTGAAGCTGGCGGGTTAAAGGGTGGTGGCATCAATTTCGATGCGAAAATTCGCAGAAATTCTACTGACCCTGCTGATCTGTTTTATGCTCACATAGGAGGCATGGATACATTTGCACGTGCGTTAATTATTGCAGATAACATTCTGAATAAATCGGATTATAAAAAGTTGAGGTCAGATCGATATGCGTCTTTCGACAAAGGAAAAGGAAAAGAATTTGAAGAAGGAAAGTTAACCCTGGAAGATTTGAGAAACCTTGCTGTAGAAAAAGGAGAGCCTGAAACCAGGAGCGGAAAACAGGAATACTTTGAAAATATTATCAACCGTTTTATCTGATTATCATTTAAAAAATAATCATGTTATTATTAGGAATAGACATTGGCACTTCGTTTATTAAAGTTTCTGTAGTGGATGCAAAAACGCAACAGTCCGTTGCGACTGCGCAATATCCGGAATC
>JBDSHT010000049.1:0-6995 GCA_039918315.1 Ginsengibacter sp.
GCATTTAAAGCTGGACCCGCGGCGGAGTTAAATACCAATCTTACAGGATCTTCTTTTCCTCCAATTCCTAAAGGATGAATTTCACACGATGGTTTTCCGTTGGCAATGGAAGGACAAATCTCCAACATGTGAGATCCCAATACCATTGAATTTGCGGGATCAAAATGATACGTATAATCTTCCATAAAAGAATTACCACCCGGCAATCCGCTGCCCATTACTTTCATTGCCCGCACGAGTGCCGCAGTTTTCCAATCGCCCTCACCTGCAAATCCATATCCTTCTGCCATCAACCTTTGCGCTGCTATTCCCGGCAATTGTTTCATACCATGCAGATCTTCGAAAGTATCAGTAAAGCCTTTAAAGTTTCCTTGTTGTAAAAAATTTCTTAAACCAATTTCTATCCTTGCAGCATCCGCCAAAAAACTTCTTTGATTGCCTCCATTTTGTAGAGAAGGCTGCAAATTATATTGGTCTTCATATTCCTCGATGAGAAGATCGGTTTCCTTATCAGTGGTTTCATTAATCACTTTCACGAGGTCGCCGATGCCATGTGTATTTACGGAATATCCGAATTTCAATTCAGCTTCTACTTTGTCGCCATCGGTTACTGCCACAAACCGCATGTTGTCGCCAAACCGCACAAACCTTGCTCCCTGCCAATCGCGCCAACCCGCAGCAGCCCTGCACCAGGCGTTAATTTGCTCCAGCACTTCGGGGTCCTGCCAGTGGCCAGTAATCACCTTTCTATTAAGCTTCATCCTGGTAGCCATAAAACCAAACTCACGATCGCCATGTGCACTTTGGTTTAGATTCATGAAGTCCATGTCAATCTCTCCCCACGGAATATCACGGTTAAATTGAGTATGCAAATGACAAAGAGGTTTATTAAGAATCTTCAATCCACCGATCCACATTTTTGCCGGAGAAAATGTATGCATCCATGCGATAATACCAATACAATTTTTTGTGTTGTTAGCGTCAAGGCAAACCTGGTATATTTCTTCAGTGGATTTCACCGTAGGTTTAAAAATTATTTTAACCGGTATGTTTGCAGCTCCATCAAGAGAATTTGCAATCTGTCGTGAATGATCAGCTACCTGTTTTAAAGTTTCTTCACCATATAAATGTTGGCTCCCGGTTACTAACCAAACTTCCAATTCTTTTAAGTTGATCATTTTGTATTTTTCATTTAATAATTCATTATTAAAAAAGTTAGAGCAATTCAATCTTTAAACCATCATCATCACTGTCCATAATAGCTTTGAGGGCCATGCTTTCTTTCAAAATGTTTTTTTATAAGAGATTCTTTTAGTCTTTTTACCTGCGGATTTATTTGCTCTGTGAGCAATGCCATTTGTGCAAGGCTTTCCAAAACTGCACTATTATAAACTGCTTTATCCGGAGTGGATCCCCAGGTAAAAGGACCATGATTTCCTATTAAAATCATTTCAATTTCTTCATAACTTAAATCCTTTCCTTTCAGTTCATTCATAATTTGAAACCCTGTTTCATATTCATAATTTCCCCGAATCATTTCATCATCCATCGGTGGTGCACAGGGAATATCTATGGTGTTATGATCAGCATGTGTGGTTCCGTAAATTGGAATACAACGATGACTTTGCGCCCACGAAGTAGCGTAAGTGCTGTGTGTGTGAACGATACCGCCTATATTTTCCCAATGCTTGTATAACACTGCGTGGGTAAGGGTATCAGAAGAAGGGCGTAGTTTTCCCTCAACCGTTTTTCCATCAAAATCCACTATTACCATTTTTTCAGGAGACAAATCTTTGTAAGGAACCCCGCTTGGTTTAATGGCAAATACTCCGAGGTCTCTATTGGCTGCGCTCACATTTCCAAAAGTAAATAACACCAACCCCAATTCGGGTAACTGCATGTTGGCTTTGTAGGCTGCTTCCTGGATGTCCTGGTATTTATTCATAAATATTTTCTTGCTGGTTAGTGACTTTCTGCTGTATTGAGTTCTACAAATTCACCGAGTTTCAGATAACGCTGGTAGCGCTTTTTATAGACCTCAACTTTTTCTTTATTAGGATAATAAGTGGCATCAAAACCTTGCCCCATTGCTTTCATTGCATCTTCTACTTTTGGATAAATACCAGCAGCAGTAGCTGCAAACATTGCTGCACCAATAGCACAGGTTTGTTCTGACTTATGAACGCGAATAGGCATATCCATTACATCTGCCATCATTTGCATAATGAATGGAGATTTTTTAGCAACGCCTCCAATTCCGATCAGACCTTTTACAGGAACTCCCTGTTCATTGAAACGATCCACGATTGCTTTAGCTCCAAAACAAGTTGCTTCAGCAATGGCTCTAAAAATCTTAGGAGCATCTGAGGCGAGATTAAGACCTGTGAGCGCACCTTTTAAAAGTTGGTTGGCATCAGGAGTGCGACGACCATTCAACCAATCGAGTGCTAACTCGCTGTTTTCGTCAACCGGTATTTGTTCCGCCTTCTTACTGAGTGTAGGAATAATATTATTGATAGATTCTTCAATTAAACTGGCGGCGGTTGCCTCATCTAAAACTGAAGAAGATTGTACCAGATTTTTTAACGGCCACGCCAATATATTTTTAAACCAGGCATAAGCATCTCCAAATGCAGATTGACCTGCCTCGAGGCCCATCATTCCCGGAATTACAGATCCCGGAACCTGCCCGCAAATACCTTTTACAAGTGTATCCTCAACATCTGCAATCGGTGCTACCAGCATATCGCAGGTGGAAGTTCCCATCACTTTGCTTAAATGATAGGGTTCAATTTGCCCACCTACCGCACCCATGTGGGCGTCAAAAGCGCCTACGCCTATAACTACAGATTCGGGAAGGCCTAATTTTTTTGCCCATTCGGGCGATAATGTACCTGCAGCCTGGTCGGCTGTAAATGTTTGAGTAAATAATTTTTCCGTAAATCCATCTAACAAGGGATCAAGAGATGAAAAGAATTCATTGGGAGGAAGACCTTTAAAATCACTACTCCACAAAGCTTTATGGCCGGCGCTACATACTCCTCTTTTCATTTCAGAAACGTCATTTCCGCCGGTTAGTAAAAAAGGTATCCAGTCGCAATGTTCCACCCAGGAATGGGCAGCATTTCTTACGCTTTCATCGACTCTTAATATGTGAAGTAATTTAGCCCAAAACCATTCTGAAGAATAAATACCGCCAACAAATTGGAGATAATTTATGTCAAATTTTTCAGCATGTTTGTTGATTTGCGCAGCTTCATTGGTACCGGTATGATCCTTCCACAGCACAAACATCGCATTTGGATTTTCAGCAAAATCTTCTTTGAGTGCTAAGGGTGTACCTGAAGCATCAACAGCTACCGGCGTGGATCCTGTGGTATCTATAGAGATCGCTTTCACATTTTTTCTCACTTCGTCTCCGGCTTTGTGCAAGCATTCGCTGATCGTTTTTTCCAGACCTTCTACATAATCCAAAGGATGTTGACGGAACCGATTTTCCGATGCATTACAGTACTTTCCATCTTTCCAACGTGGATAAAAAAAGACCGATGAGGCAACCTCTGAACCGTTAGAAGCATCCACAATTACCGATCGGACTGAGTCGGTACCATAGTCAACTCCTATAACAAAAGGATCATTCATATCGCCGAAAAGTTTGTCATCCAAATATAGTTATATTTGTAAGCTTGACAATTGTAAAATAGAGTTTCATTCAATTTTCTTAAAAAAAATTGCAGATCCAAAAAATTAAGAGCAGCCGATTGATAGAAAAGCGAGTCTATATCTTTTAGGTATTCAAAATACTAGGTAAAGAAATATGGTTTAAGCATAATGCAATTTTCAAAAAACGAAGGATCGAAAAAGACAGGTTTAATTTTTAAGTTTTTTTATAAATTGGGGATCATTTAATTGCGTGTTAATAGTTAATTTTAAAGATATTTTTTTTCGTGTAAGGATCATATTAAGATCAAACTAAAGAACCGACGAAGAACAATAGAAATTATGGACATTGGTAATTTTAATTTAAAAAGATGAAGGTTGTACAATTTACAGTTCCGGTAGCAAGAGATCATTCTATTCATATACAGGAAGATTTTTTGCCTCACTTCTATGAGCATCTTCACCGGCATACTGAAACCCAGATTACTTATGTAGTAAGAGGAACCGGTACGCTGGTTGCGGGAAATGTTATGCAACCCTTCGGCCCCGGTGACCTTTTTATAATAGGAGCCAATCAGCCTCATCTCTTTAAATGCAATCCTGCTTATTTCGAAAAAGAAAGTAGTCTCAAAATTCATTCATTGAGTATCTATTTTGACAGTAAAGGAAATTTAAACAGTCTCCTGCAATTCCCGGAAATGTCAATGATCAAAAAATTTATTGAGTCCAGTTCTCATGGCCTCCAGGCATCCCCGGATAATACCAACACTTTACGTGATTATATTTCAAGGATCATCCAACTCAACCAGGGTTACAGGCTTGCGACCTTTATTGAAATGCTCCAAACCATGTCTAAATTAAGAGATTGGAAATATTTATCAAGCCAACAAATTGAGCAACCCATTTCAGATTATGAAGGATTGCGCATGAACGATATTTACCAATACACAATGAAAAACTATAGCGAGAATATTACACTCGAAGAAATTGCCTCAGTCATTCATTTAACACCACAATCATTTTGCCGCTATTTCAGAAAACACACGCTAAAAACCTATACGAATTTTCTGAATGAAGTTCGCGTGAATGAAGCGTGTAAAAAATTCATGGGCAATGATTTCAACAGCATCTCTGCTATCGCTTATCAAACCGGTTTCAACAATGTATCCACCTTCAACAGGGTGTTTAAAAGTATCATCGGCATTTCACCCAGTGAATATATTTACCAATACAAAAACAAAATATCGAGCCAGGCGTAGGTGGTGTTTTGAGAAAATTTCAATTAGGCAACTTCCTTTTATAACCGGGCCTTAAAAGCCTGCTAAATATTATCTTTATCCCGTAAACTATTTTCTAATTGTTATGAACGCACTTATAGTTGACGATAATAAAATTGCCCGCACCACAATGAGGCATCTTGCCAGCAAGGAAAAAGATGTGGTAATATGCGGTGAATGTGCAGATGCAATTGAAGCCTATCATTTTATGCAGGACCAACCGGTTGATCTACTTTTTTTAGACATTGAAATGCCGGGGATGACGGGTCTGGAGCTTACGAAAAATATGCGCGACCCAAAGCCCATCATCATTTTTACCACATCTAAAAAAGAATATGCTGCTGAAGCTTTTGAACTGAACGTGGCGGATTACCTGCTGAAGCCGGTAACTCCTTCACGCTTTTTACAAGCGATGGATAAGGCACGCGCACTGCTCCAAAGCAATACTGAGCAATTTAAACTCAATGAAGAAGAATTTATTTTTATCAGGGATTCTAATGTTGTACGCAGACTGAGTCTCGATGAAATCTTGTATGCAGAAGCAATGGGTGATTATGTAAAGCTTTACACAACACAAAAATTTTATGCTATTCATTCTACTTTAAAATCGGTTGAAGAGAGGTTACCGTCTAAAAAATTTATAAGGGTTCACCGATCGTTCCTGGTAGCTACCGCTAAAATAGATACCGTACAGGATGGCGCATTAATTATAAATGGGAAACCTATTCCTGTTGCCGATGCTTATCGCGCAGCGTTAAATAAATTGATGAACATTCTCTAAAAAAAAAACGATTTCGCTTCATCGCTTTTCCACATTTTTTTTAAATAGAAGAAACCTTTTTTATTTTTTTTTCGTATTTCTTCTAAAGCATTCTAAATTGTCCGTCGATAATAAATGCCTGTTGACCGATTCTCATTATTCTCAATCTACCTCGCCAAATATCTTTGTCATACAAAAAACATAGAACCGCTATGATTCGGCTATTTTAAAAAATATTCTCTTTCGCTATTTTTGAAAACGACTTTTACCATATTATTTTTTACCTGCAATTTACTGTTGATCGTATTTTCAATTTTGTTTTTAAAAATGATTGATGCCCGCGCAGGGGCCATGATACTCGTTGGAGCCGGTTCCGGCATACTGATCGTAATCATAGGCCTCATCGTATTGTTAAACCGATATTTGAAGGCTCCAACTCAGGACAGCAAGAATTGATTTTCATTTAACTTAGCGTTTTAGAAAGTACCATGCAACGCAAAGGAATTACCGCTTTTATCCTGACCGCTTTTATAACGGGTACGCTACTTTTGGTTTACATCCAATACAATTCCTCAAAAAATATTGACAAACTCATCCAGGGAAATGAAGCGTTAATGGGTGAGTTTAAAGCAACCAATAAATTGAACGAGTTAGAAAAAAACATAATTGCGGTGGAGAGTAAATTGCGTGGAGCGGTGATGATGAAAGGTCATTCTTATGTGGAAGGATTGAATAAAGATGTTTCTTCTATTGAAACCAATCTTCAACAATTGCAACAATTATCTGATGATGATAGTTCTGTTCTTTACATTGATCAGCTCGATATTTTGGTGAAGGAGAAACTGGTTTTCACGCAGCAGGTTTTGGATACACTTTTTATAAATGGCAAGGATAATGCTGAACGATTAATTGCAACGCCTTATGGCAAAACACTTACAGAAAAGATCGTAAATATTTTACACAAACTAGATAGTGCAAGAAAACAAAACCTTGCTGAAACCACGATGGTTATTGACAAGAGTGGAGAAAAAGCACAACGGTTCAGCCTCACACTAATTGCATTGGTATTAGTTGGTGGCGCGGGATTGTTCTGGTACATTATTAATATTATCCGAAAACAATTATCACTCATACATCAACTTAATATTTCAGAAAAAAAAGTTACAGAAAGCGCGCAGATAAAGGAGAATTTCATGGCCAATATGAGTCATGAAATTCGTACACCCATGAATGCTATTCTAGGATTTACCCACCTGCTTCAACGCAAGCAATTAGATACCGAAGCCACAGAATATGTG
>JBDSHT010000050.1:0-18281 GCA_039918315.1 Ginsengibacter sp.
TATCAACAATTCTTATGAAACAAACTATTTTACTTTCTTAAACATAATTATATAGCCGCAGAGAGTTTTCGTTTTCTTTTTTTGCGCTACTTGTACCGGCTTTATCACATGGTATTCTGTTGCCCGCGGTATGTACGCATAGCTGATCATATTGCTTTCCATTCCATCTCCATATTTCTTTTGATAAACAACCTGCTTTTCATTGAAGTCATACATTCTTATCTCGTACAACTTAGACGATAAATCGCCGATGAAAACAAACTGGTACATGCTGCCTTCATTTAGGGGAACTACCACCGGCATTTCGTATTCACTTTCCATAGTCATGGTAGCTTCTCTTACAACGATAAACCCCTGACGAGCTAAATTCAACTTTATACTATCCGCCTCTTTTTTTAACGTTGAATCAAAACATGAAATTTGGCGTATTCTGTCCTGTGCGCCTACGCTGCCACAGAAGAACATGAGAACAATTAAAATCAACAAGTGATTTTTCAAAGGGTTTTCATTTTTGAAAGCGTAAAAAAATAGGTAACAAGATTATTTTCTTAATGTTTTTGCTTGTGGCAAATGGTTCTGAGTAAGTCTGAAAAACTCCCTCAAATCCGTAACATCATGAACGAATTAAATTACGAGATATTGTGGCAAATAGTTTGCCTAACACATAAAAGATTTAGTTAAAAACAACTATTACTCAGGATGGGAAATTACTTTTTATAGGAATAAATTCCGTTGGCCTGAGCGGTACAGGTAATGGTAAGTTCATTAATGCAAACATGCGCGGGTAATAAAGCGCAATAAAAAATACTTTGGGCGATATCGGCAGCAACAAGAGGCTGATATCCAACATAAGTTGCCGCCGCCTTTTCAGCATCTCCTTTAAATCTAACGATCCCAAATTCTGTGTCAGCGGCTCCGGGTTTTATATTGGTCACTTTTATGCTATGTTTAAGCAAGTCGATGCGCATAGTTTTGGAAATAGCCTCCACGGCAGCTTTGGAAGCACAATACACATTTCCGCGTTCGTACATATCATCGCCTGCAATAGATCCAATATTGATGATGTGTCCCTGGTTTCTTTTAATCATTGATGGAAGAATTGCCTTGCTCACATACAATATGCCTTTGAAATTTGTATCGATCATGGTTTCCCAATCTTGCATATCAGCCTCATCAAAAAGATCGCGACCAAGTGCCAGCCCGGCGTTATTAATTAAGATGTCTATATTCTTCCATTCGGCAGGCAGGGAATTAATGGAATCGTCAACCTCCTTTTTTATTTGAACATCAAAATCAAGGCATAACACTTTTGCAGAATATTCATTTTCTAAATCAGACTTTAATTCATCCAGCCTGTCTTTTCTTCTGCCGGTAATAATTATCTGATCTCCGTTGGCTGCAAATGCCTGAGCACACGCTTTCCCAATTCCTGATGTTGCGCCTGTTATTAAAACGATCCTTTTCATCTTTCTATTTTTTGATATAATTTTCTATGTTGTTTTTTACCTGACCAGCATTACGCTACCTTTTTTAAAGATCTTATTATTTTCATAATCGATGGCTTCTACCACCCAAACAAAAATATCGGGATCAAGTCGCTTTCCTTTTAAAGTTCCATCCCAACCTTCTTTGGAACGGGTTGTGAAGTAAACCAAATTTCCAAATCGATCAAACACTTTAAAAGATATGAATGTTTTTATTCCCAAAGGAATGGGCCTGAAGATATCATTGATTCCATCATTGTTTGGTGTAAAGGCATTGGGCACATACATGCCTGCATCCACTTTATACACCACTATGTTCATGGTGTCGGTTCCAAAACAACCGGCTGCATTTTGGGCCGTCATAATGTATTGCTGGTTGTTTCTTAAAGTGGCCACTGGATTTGCAATGCTGGCATTATTAAGCCCGGTCGAGGGCGACCAAATATAAATATCTCCTCCACTTCCATTCAATTGCACCGGCTGATTAATGACAACAATAGTGTCCGGCCCTGAGTTAGCAATGATTCGTGGAAACACCCTTACAAAAACCGTATCATTTACTCCTTTTGGACATCCTAAATTATCTTTTACTGTTACGATATATTGCATATCATACTGTGGTTTCGTAACAGGATTTGGGATCGATGCATCAGATAAAAAAGTAGTTGGATTCCACGAATAATTACTTCCGCCTGATGCGTTCAAAACAATTGTGGAATCAATACATATCGCAGCATCCTTTCCTGCATTGGCTTTTGGATAGGGTACCACAGTGATGGTTACACGATCTGTACTTTGACATTTTCCAATGTTGCCAATCACTGAATAAGTGGTTGTTGCAAGCGGTGTTGCTTTTGGATATTTTATAGTTCCATCTTTCAGTGTTTGTGTTGGTGTCCATGAGTACAATAATGCATCGCTTACTGGTTGCAAAGTGATTTCATCACCCTGGCAAATAGTAGTGTCATTTCCAGCATTGATCGTTACAAATCTTTTTACATCCACAAAAACAGAATCGGTATTTACACACTTGTAAATGTCGGTAATAGTTACGTAATATTTTGTAGGTACATCTGGGCTTACGAGAGTTGAAAATACATTTTGTTGATTGATATTGTAAGATGGGGACCATGAGTACGATGCTGCCAAAGGTGATGTACCATTGAGTTGTAGCGTATCAATAGAACAAATTAATGTATCATTTGTTATTGAAATCACGGGTAATTCTCTATGCAATACAATCACTGTATCTTCTCTTCTTTTGCTGCAACCTGCAACACCGGCCGACACAATATAAGAAGTAGTGATTGCAGGAAAGGCAGTCGGGTTCGCAATATTTGGATTACTCAGTCCTGCTGCCGGTCTCCAAACATAATTATCTCCTCCAGTCGCATTTAGTAAAACACTGCTTCCATTTTTGCATACCGCTGTATCAATGCCCGCATTTGGCGTAGCCAGTTTTTTTACTGCTATCGGAACAGGAATGCTTGCGGTTGAAAAACAATTTTTCCCCCATGTCGCAGTCACAGAATAGTTGGTTGTATTTTTTGGGAAAGCCTTGGTAACAGAGTCTTTGGCATTTTGCAATGAACCGGCCGGACTCCATAAATAAGTTACGGGTTTATAGTTGCTTATTGCTTTAAGTGTGATGGTATCCTCTTCACAAATATTGTTTGACGATGCAAAAGCTGTTGCTTTAAAATCCAATTTAGGATCAACGGTTACAGTGTCTGTTCCAAAACATCCGCCTGCATCAAACGTTACCACATACTTTGTGGGTGTTTTTGGGAAAACCAGTGGGGTAGCAGTGTTACTGTTTAAAATAAAACTATTGGGTGCCCAGTTAAAGTTGCCTGTAGCATTCGCCGTTGCGTTTAGTTTGAGTGAATCCAGCCCGCAATAAGCAGAATCTTTGAAAGCAACTTTTACAATCGGGTTGTTAATGATTTGTACGGGATTACTTATCTTTTTCGAACAGCCGAGTACGTTAGTAACCGTTAACTCTACTGTATAATTTCCCGCTGATGTGAAAGTGTAACCCGGATTTTTTAAATGAGAAGAGTCGCCTAAAGTATTCGTGTCTCCAAAATTCCAGCTCCAACTATCTACATAACCATACTTTGTTTTTGACGTATCCTTAAACTGAATGGCAGTATTTACACATTGTCCTATAAATGAGAATCCAGGGAAAAAGCCGGGATACACTTTTACCTCCGACACTGTGGAATCGGCACACGGCAGGCCAAGATTTACATACATCTTTATGTGATAAACGCCTGTATCAGAAAATACATGGGTAGGTGTCGCTGACGTAGAAGTGTTGTTTGCGCCGCTTGATGGATCATCAAATATCCACAGATAACTTTTGATATTGCTGTTGGGAGTTTCATTGCTGAAGTCCAGCGAAAATCCATCGCAGGTAATATAAGTTGGATTCAATGTTGCTTTTATTGGAAAACAATCAGCCACCTGTAGGTGTAAAGATTTTTGAGCTTCGCCTACATAAATACCATTTCTATATTCTTTTACGAGGGCGGTCAAAACATACACACCGCTGCCCGGCGCTTTACCGCTAACGATTCCCGTTGCAGAATTAATAGTAACTCCCGGACCGAGGGGCTCAGTTTCGGTATAAGGATATTTATAGGGTACTGAAATAAATGGAGGTGTAGCAGATGATGGTGGCGCTGGGTTGGCGCTGGATCCACCGAGAAAAGCAGGCGTAAAAGAATACACGAGGCTGTCACCGTCTGCATCAGTTGCTTTAAAATTGAATTCAAAATAATTATCTGCGCAAACAATGGCCGTGTCGTTTGCAGCGAATTTAGGACTTGAGTTTCTTGGAGCAGTTACCAGATTTTTAGTCCCCGGAATTTTTATCATCCAGGTATCGCCCACCGCATTTGAGTTGTTGACGTTTACAATTCCATTGATGCGGCAACAACGCTGGTAGGCAATTGTATAGCCTTCAGACGTTGGCGCCAATTCCACCTGCGCCTCGTAAGTTGCTATCATGTAGCATATAGCAGGAATATTATAAATGCAGGGATTGCATTGCGCAAGAGTACAATTACTGATTTTTGGATTTTCGGAAAGCCCTACCGTAAGGTCCTGAAGCCAACTGTTAGTGCCGCTGTCGAAGAATGCAAAGTTTACAGATTGGTCCAACTGTGCGGGCCCCGCATCACAAATCATATACACTTTTAAAACCACTTTGTACCTCAGTTTTGTAGTATCCGAAATTCCTTTTCCGAGGTATTCGTAATACATCCATCCTCCTTTGGTGTGTGTAGCAAAAGAAGTCAGGGAAGCAAAAAATAAAATACTTATTAATACAAACTTCTTTATCACAATTAGAAGTGGTTTTTTTAAAAATTGAGTGTGTGAAATTAAATAAAGAAGTATAAGTATCCCAGTAGTTCTTTCAAATTAATTATAATTGTTTGCCAATAATATGTTCTTCAGGTAAATTCCAGTTCAGCCGGAGATGAAACGACTTAATGCATCGTGACAGATGCGATAAGTTAATGATGAAAAGGGTGGCATGGAAAGAGTTGAGCCTTGTCGCAACCGAACAAAATACCTTGGTTCACATTTTTGGATTGCCCTAAACTGATCTAATTAGATCCGCTGGATTAAATAAATGCTGCTGACATCCTTTCCTGTTCGGCATTAGAAATTTTATAACCGGCAGCAATTTTTTTCCAGTATTTGACGACAGTTGAAATTTCTTGTATTATGTGAACCGCTTTTTTATCCGTCAGGCGAAAATAGCCAGCCACTTGTCTTGCCAAATCCAAATCAAGGGAGTTATCTGCATCTGTGATATTTATACTTAATCCTTTACCGTACTCATTCGGATTAATATCGTAAGCAGGTGACAGTAACCAGCCTTTATCAGTAAGAAGAAAGCCATGATTGCGCAGGTGGTCGTCTGTATTTTTGATAGCTATACTAAATACAATTCTACGCCATAATTCTTCCAGATCTTTTTCTACTGCTGCACCATGTCGTGAAATAAATTCCATTAGTTCGAGATAGCTTGCGCCTGCCGCATCTTCTCCATCTATATGCCCAAGTAAAGTCATGGCAGATGCAAAATGAATTCTCTCATTATTCCCCGTTCTGTCGAAGCGTTTTGTAAGGTAGGTGTGGTATTTATTGTTGAACTTTTGGAGCTTTCCTTCTGCTATATTTATCCTGGCATTTTTTGCCAACTGGCTGGCTACCATTTCCCAGGCAGCTACATCTTTCTCATCATTCCTGCCCGGGAATTTTGCAATCCACAAATTATTATCTGCATCTGCAACACTTGCTTTTGGCCTTGCACCGCCTAATGACGAGCCGGGAGCGATCAGCATATTTAACCATTTTAGGTATTGGGGGTCTTCTGTATTGTCTTCTTCAAATTGTAAACTTGCATGTTCCAGTTCCCTTAACGATGTCCAGGGTGGGGTAGCCATTTCCTTGTTGTCATTTAAAAAAGGACCATGTTCTTCTAATTTAAAACGTAAAGCACCCATCCGGTGCTCATCAAATACTCCCAGTAAAAAATCCGATTCCAGTAATTTTTTTACTGTCCGGTCTTCCAGCTTTGCTATTGCTGCTTCCCTTCGCTGCATCAACACTCTTCCCCACCTGTCAGGGCATGAATCTAAAAAAACACCAAAGTTGGATCTGTCGCCCCGTGGATAATAGGCTCCTGAATACAATTGTAAATCGGGGTCAATCATTTGCGAAAAACCTGATTGTAACCAGGCATCAGCATATTCAAATGAAAAGGATTCTTTGCCTTTGGCCGTTGATACAGAAAGTAGCCCTATCAATGAGGGTTGCTGTAAATCCTTCCAATGTGCATATACCTGTATCTCTTTTTTTATGTTCGGTATCATTATTACCTCTTTTATTTTTTAGGAGCCCTTGCTTTCACGGTAAGCGCTGCATCCTGTAATTTTCTGCCCAATGTATCATCTGCTGCCACCTTCAATAAATCATTCTCAAGGTTCAATACAAAAAGTACCTGTGCATAAGAGCCAAAGGCTACGCCGGGCATGCCCTTTTCAATTGAAAGCAAGGTAGGACGACTGATATTCGCTCTTTCGGCGACTTGTTCGGCACTCAACTTCCTTCGTAATCTGGCCAATTTGATGTTTTCACCAAATTCAGACAGTATTTTGCCGGTGGTAGGAAGTACTTTAAATTTACTTTTGTTCATAAGGTTAATTATATCTTACAAATATAGCAATTTTTGTAAATTATTATTTACATTATATCTTACAATAGTATTTCGTTTCCGTTATTTTTACCAATTGAATTGGCTTTTCAAAATAATTCAATCCGGGAAACACAGCCGCTGTTTATTCTCCCGATTAATGGGCTTTAATAAAATCCAATTGTATGTGAAGACTAACGATGCCAGTTATAGCCATTTTATAAAAAGAATTTTTAAAGCCTTGTAATGTGCTTTATTCCACAGGTAATTGAATGAAATTCTTTTCTGAAAATAATTGTTTGCCAATAATATGTTTAACAGGCAAATTCCAGTTCCTCTGGAGATGAAACGACTTTTAAACGATCAGCTATTTTGTGATAGAGAAAACCCTGCTCCTCCATCTTTGAAATAAAATGAATCAGGTGATCATAAAAGCCAGAAGTGTTTAAAACAAAAATTTTCTTATCATGAATATTTAATTGGTTCCAGGTAAGCATTTCAAAAAATTCATCCATCGTTCCATAGCCTCCGGGCAAAATCAAAGCGCCATCACATTTCTCATACAGCATTCGTTTTCGGCTATGCATGTCCTCTACCTCAATCATTTCTGTAAGGCCATTATGTTGGTGCTCAATTGTACATAATATTTTTGGCATAATGCCAATCACTTTACCTTTCTTTTCTAACGCCGCATTGGCTACAGCTCCCATCATTCCTTTATTTCCGCCGCCATAGATCAGAGTAATATTTTTTTCTGCCAAAAGAAAACCCAGTTGTTTTGCATGTTCACAATACAAAGGATCGTTACCACTTTTTGATCCGCAAAAAACGGCCAGAGATTTAATTGTCATATTTTTATTTATCTTGAATAAAATTCAAATTAAAAGTAACTAAATCCTAAACTTCCTTTTTTTTTATTTTTACAATCCAAATTTATGTCTCCCTCAGTACTGCTTTCTTTTATCATTGGTTACTTTTTAGTGCTTATCCTTGTTTCCTACTTTACTTCCAGGAAGTCAACTGATAACGCAACTTTTTTTATTGCTAACAGAAATTCTAAATGGTACCTCGTCGCTTTTGGGATGATTGGAACAGCCCTAAGTGGCGTTACTTTTATTTCGGTTCCCGGAGAAGTGGGCAACGCTGCAGGTTCACAGTTCAGGTATTTTCAATTTGTTTTAGGCAACGCCGTGGGGTATTTTATTGTAGCCGGAGTGCTCTTGCCTTTATATTATAAAATGCACCTCATTTCTATTTATGAAGTGATAGAACGCACGCTGGGAAAGGTGAGTCATAAAACTGCCGCTGCCATTTTTCTAATATCCCGAACTATCGGTTCAGCATTCAGACTTTACCTCGTTGCAATCGTTTTACAGAAATTTATTTTCGACGAATGGGGAGTTCCATTTTGGCTTACCATTGTTATTTGTCTGTTGCTAATTTGGGGTTATACTTACCGGGGTGGATTGAAAACTATAATCATTACAGATACACTTCAAACCGTTTTTTTGGTCGCGTCGGTTTTCCTTTCTATCTATTTTATTTGCGATAGTTTAAACATGGGAATTGGTGAGGCATTCACTTCCATAAAAGAAAGCAGTTACTCCAAAATATTTTTTACAGACAATTTTATGAGTAATAAATTTCATTTCAGTAAACAATTTATCGGGGGCATTTTTGTTACCATAGGAATGTTTGGCCTTGACCAGGATTTGATGCAAAAGAATTTAAGTTGCAAAAATCTAAAAGAGGCCCAAAAAAATATGCTGAGTTTTACGGTAATATTTGTAATCATTAATTTGTTCTTTTTAAGTGTAGGTGCGTTGCTTTATATCTATGCTACCAGAGAGGGGATCGCTGTGCCGATAGATGCAACAACAGGCTTGCCCCGAACAGATTATTTGTTCCCTGAAATTGCTTTGAACCACTTCAAAGGCATACCGGCAGTGGTTTTTATGTTAGGACTTACCGCAGCTACTTTCGCAACAACTGACTCAGGACTTACTGCATTAACCACTTCCTTCTGTATTGATTTTTTAAATTTTGACAAGAATAAATTATTAACTGAAAAGCAAATGGTGCGGCGAAGGACCTATGTACACATAGGATTCTCTATTTTAATTTTATTGGTAATTTTATTATTCAATGCGGTCAATGATGCCTCTGTAGTGACGGCTATATTTAAAGTCGCGACTTATACCTATGGACCTCTCATCGGATTATTTGCATTTTCATTGTATGCTAAAAAAAGGAATGTCTGGGATAAAGCCACTCCATACATTTGCGTTCTCGCTCCACTCGCTTGTTATTTTATTGATAAATATTCTAAAGAACTTTTCAATGGATATGTTTTCGCAGAAGAACTTATCATAGTAAATGGATTGCTTACATTCCTTGGGTTGCTGTTGGTTTCCAGGGCGAAAACAACCGATGAGATAAAATTATCACATGCATGAAATCATTAACGACTTAGCGACTAGCTATGCCACCAAATGGTCGGAGGGTACAGACGAATTATTACAGGAAATAGAAGATTTTACTTTACAACATCACGATCATGCCAACATGCTCAGTGGCCCGCTGCAAGGGAAGTTCCTTGAGATGATCAGTAAAATTATCAACCCAAAAAATATTTTAGAGGTTGGGACTTTTACCGGGTACAGTGCATTATGTCTTGCAAAAGGATTGGCAGATAACGGCACCTTGCACTCTATTGAATTACGGCCAGAAGATGCTAAAATTAGTCGTGATTATTTTAATCGGTCTGCGCATAAGAACCATATAATTTTACATGAAGGAAATGCGTTAGATATCATACCAGCATTGAATGATACATGGGATTTGATTTTTATAGATGCTGATAAAGTGAACTATATTAATTATTACGAATTAACTTTGCCGCAATTAAAAAAAGGTGGTGTTTTACTCGCAGATAATGTATTGTTTCATGGTGATGTGCTGACGAAACCTATAAAAGGAAAGAATGCAAAAGCAATACAGGCGTTTAATGAACATGTGGCAAAGGACGAAAGAGTTCAACAGGTAATCCTCACTGTTAGAGACGGTATTATGGTGGTAATAAAGAAATAAATTTTAAGAAATTAATCATTTCAAAAATGGTCAGGCATATTGTTTTTGTTTTTCTTTTTATAATCGGGGCATTTGGTATTTGCCAGGGGCAAAGAATGACGCCGGAAGAATACGTTGCGCAGTATAAGGATATGGCCATTCGGGAAATGAAACGGATGGGTGTGCCGGCTGCCATTACCCTTGCGCAGGGCATCATGGAATCCGAAAGCGGGAATAGTGATCTGGTGAAACGATCCAATAACCACTTTGGAATAAAATGTAAGAGTACCTGGACTGCTGCCACAGTAACACACGATGACGATGAATCTGCTGAATGCTTCCGTGCATACGATAATGCAGAGGAATCGTATCGGGATCATTCCAATTTCTTAAGAGGAGGCGATCGGTATTCATCGTTGTTTAAACTAGATCCTACTGATTATAAAGGTTGGGCATACGGATTGAAAAAAGCAGGCTATGCTACCAATCCCCGTTATCCTGCAATTTTAATTAAGCAAATTGAAACTTATAATTTGGAGCAATACACCTTGGCATCCGCTGATGAGGTTCCCGAATATGATGGACCTAAATTTAGCGACCGTATAGAAGAAGTAATTGCTCAGACTGTTATTGAGAAAAGTGTTATCGATCAAAATTTGACTTTATCATCTTCTCGTTTTACAATCAACGGTTGCAAAGCGATGCAAGGTTTCAAAGGCACTTCGTTGCTGGCAATTGCTACCGAAAATAAAATTAATCTTGCCAGGTTGTTAGAATATAATGAGTTGGAAACTGATGGCTTGCTTAAGAATGATCAGATAATTTTTCTAGAAAAAAAACATAAGGAAGGTGACCGTGATTTTTACGAAGTTGAAAATAATGAAACATTATATGATGTGGCTCAGAAGAATGGGGTGTTGATGCAAAGCCTTTTAAATTTTAATTCACTCACTGGAAACAAATTGAATGTCGGAACCCGTATACTGTTAAGGCCTGTCTCTCTTGCCGTAACTGACAATAATGTGGTTAGTGAAGTAAATAAGAATTCAAATCCCATTCAATCAGAGTATCATGAAGTACTTCCAAAAGAAGGCCTGTATTCTATTTCAAAAAAATATGGTGTTACTGTTTCTCAATTAAAGGAATGGAATAATCTTCAGGGCGATCATCTTCAAATTGGCCAAAGGCTTTTAATCTCAAAATAAAATATGCCTGTAATAAAAGTTCACGATAAAGAATTTGAACCCTATTTAAGCAGCGATGAAATTGATGTTCAGGTTTCAAGAGTTGCTGCGGAAATCAACAATGATTATGCAGGAAGGAATCCATTGTTTATTGCCATACTTAATGGAGCTTTTATTTTCGCTGCCGACCTTTTTAAGAAAATTGAGGTGGAGGCGGAAATCTGTTTTATAAAACTGGCTTCATACAAGGGAGTGAAATCTACCGGGCAAGTTATTACCGCTATTGGTTTGGATACAGAAATAATTGGTCGTGATGTATTGATCGTCGAAGACATCGTCGATACCGGAAAAACCTTGTCGCAATTTTTACCACAAGTAGAACGGCAGCGGCCCTCATCTTTGAAAATAGTTTCTCTGTTGCATAAACCCGAGGCTATGGTTCACCCCATAAAAATTGATTATTTAGGATTTACAATTCCTAATAAGTTTGTTTTAGGATACGGATTGGATTATGATGGCCTTGGAAGAAATATTAAAGAGATCTATCAATTAGTATAGCTTACTTCGGCATATAATAAGGAAGAGTTATTTTTGAATAGAACATTTTATCTTACAAAAAAACATTCTTTGCAAAAGGCATTTACCATCATTTTTCTGCTTTTAGTTTTTGGACAATCCCATGCTCAATATTATATAAGAGGAGAGGTTAAGGATCCAAATGGCCAGCCGGTTCAGAATGTAAAAATTTACTTGCCTTCCACAAGGAACATCTATTATAGCGGTTCTTCCGGTGGTTTTGGAATTCCTTCGTCCAACCCAAATGATTCGCTGATAGTAAGTAAAGACGGGTATCTCACGCAAGATTTATTTATAAAAACAAATGCTTACCAGCAAATTATTTTAAAACTAATTCCTCCGAAGGCAAACAGTCAAAAGAATAAACTTATATCCTTAACAGAAGGAAAGTCCGGTAGCTTATACCCAATGTCCTATTACGATAACGAGAGCTATAGTAATTTAATCGAGAATGATTTTGTAAAAACCAGTGGCGATTATAAAACATCTTTTTCGATGAGAATTGATAAAGCATCTTATAGTAATATCCGAAGATTTATTAATCAGAATTCCAAAGTACCTCCCGATGCGGTGCGGGTGGATGAGATGCTAAATTATTTCAACTTCAATTATAAGGCCCCGGCGGACGGAGATATTTTTCACGTCGAATCTCAATTGAGTGACTGTCCATGGAACAAGGAGCGAAAACTTTTATATCTAAATCTTTCTGCGAAAAAATTGAATCTTGAAAAAGTTCCTCCATCCAATTTTGTTTTTCTCATTGATGTTTCAGGAAGTATGGATATGCCCAATCGCTTGCCGTTGTTAAAAGAAGCATTTCAGTTATTGGTAAAAAATTTGCGAAGCCAGGATACGGTGTCCATAGTTATTTATGGCGGTTCAGTGGGTATTTGGTTGCAGCCAACCGGTGGCGATGAAAAACTAAAAATTTCAAAATCCATTGAAGAGCTAACAGCGGCGGGTGATACGCCGGGTGAAGCGGCTATTAGAACTGCTTACCGATTAGCAAAAAGCACGTTTATGAAAAACGGCAACAACCGAATCATACTTGCTACTGATGGTGACTTTAATATTGGGCAAACGACGGAAAAAGAACTTGAGGAAATGATTGCACGCGAAAAACAATCAGGTGTTTTTCTTACATGCCTTGGCGTGGGCATGGGAAATTATAAAGATTCTAAAATTGAAATCTTAGCCAAGAAGGGCAATGGAAATTTTGCCTATATCGATGATATCCGTGAGGCAGAAAAAGTATTGGTGACAGAGTTTACGCAAACCATTTATTCAGTGGCAAGCGATGTTTCCATTTCAATAAAATTTAATCCCGAATTTGTTGAAGAATATCGTTTGATAGGTTATGATAATAAAAGAAATGTGCTTGCTGAAAATAGCAATGAACTGGAAGGAGGCGAGATAGGCTCAGGCTCCGGCAATACTGTAATTTTTGAAATTAAGCCTTCGGTTAAAGAAAAACAACAGTCCGGAAATTTGCCTTATGCGAATATTTTAATTTCGTATCGCCAACCAAAGGATACCACTTTGCAAACGATTCATTATGATTGTGTAAACAATTATGTTCCATTTGATTCTTTACATAAGAGTTTACAATTTGCCACGTCGGTGGCTATGTTTGGGATGAAACTTAGGGAATCACCTTACTTCCCTGATTTGGAATGGACGACCATTGAAAAAATTGCTATTTCGTCAATGGCAGATACCTATCTCCAAAAACAGTTCGCGGGTTTAATAGACCAGTCAAAGGCTATTTACTATGATAAGAAAAAGAAAAAGCGTAGAAATAATGAATGACGGTTTTTTGAATTAATCCGAAAAAAATAACCAAATAAAATGAAAGGATTTTATGTCATCGGACTCTTAGTGCTATCAAATATTTTTATGACGATAGCATGGTATGGACATTTAAAGTTTAAAGAATATCCATGGTTTTCAAACCTTCGTTTATTTGGAGTAATATTAATAAGTTGGGCTATTGCGTTGTTTGAATATTCAGCACAGGTACCGGCAAACAGAATTGGATTTTCGGGGAATGGCGGCCCTTTCAGTCTTTGGCAACTGAAAGTAATTCAGGAAGTGATTACATTAATTGTATTTACAGTATTCACAATTATTGCTTTTAAAAATGAAACCCTCAGACTCAATCATTTAATTGGTTTCGTCTTCCTGGTGCTGGCTGTATATTTTATTTTCAAGAAATAAATAATGGCGCGGATTAGCTAAATGTTTCTCTGATCTTATCCCAAAAACCCTTATCATTCTTATCTGGTTTAGGGCTAAAGTTTTCACTTTGCTGCATAGTTTCCAGAGTTGATTTCTCTTCAGAAGAAATATTTTGTGGAGTCCATACATTAACCTGTATTAACTGATCGCCCTTCTCATGGCTATTTATAGAAGGAAATCCTTTGCCTTTTAAACGAAAGATTTTACCACTTTGTGTACCTGGTGGAATTTTTATTTTTGCTCTTCCATCTATAGTAGGAACTTCCGTTTGTGTTCCGAAAACGGCATCCGGGAAAGAGATATAAAGATCGTGTGCAACATTTAAACCCTCGCGTTGTAAATGAGGATGTGCCTCTTCCTGGATTAAAATAATAAGGTCGCCCGGTCCGCCGCCACGCTCACCCATATTGCCTTTTCCACTCATGCTTAATTGCATGCCTTCCTGTACGCCAGCCGGAATTTCGAGCGTTACATTTTCTTCACCATATACCCGGCCTTCGCCTTTGCATACGGTACACTTATTGGTTATTGTAGTTCCTTCACCATTGCAATCCGGGCAAGTTGTTACTGTTTGCATTTGCCCCAAAAATGTATTTTGAACTCTGCGCACCTGGCCATTTCCACCACAGGTCTTACACGTCTGGCTGCTGTTTTTATCTTTTGCCCCTGAACCTGCACAAGTGCCGCAGGCAACGTATTTCTTTACTTTGATTGTCTTGCTGGTACCCTTAGCAATCTCCTCGTAATTCACTTTTATTTTTACGCGTAAATTACTTCCCCGCACTCCATGTGATCTTCCACCGGAACGATTGCCGCTTCTGCCTCCGCTAAAGAAACTACCAAACATATCATCTCCAAAAACGTCTCCGAATTGGCTGAAGATATCATCCATATTCATGCCGCCTGAGAATCCTCCGCCACCGCCGCGACCCTGTCCAAATGCATTATGGCCAAACCTGTCATACTGCGCACGCTTATCAGTATCGCTTAAAACTTCATAAGCTTCTGCCGCTTCTTTAAATTTATCTTCAGCAGTATGATCACCCGGGTTTCTATCTGGGTGAAATTGCATAGCCACTTTTCGATATGCTTTTTTAATCTCATCCTGGGTGCTTGATTTGCTTACACCCAAAATTTCATAAAAATCTCTTTTTGAGGTTGTACCTGTCATACTATTTTATTCTTATTTCCTAAAATAATCGATGCGTGAAAAACAAGGAATTTTTTTTCAATCGTTTTGGAATTCTATTTGCCAACTACCACCTGGGCAAATCTGATTAGTTTATCATTTAGCATGTAGCCTTTTTGAACTTCAGCGACCACTTTGCCTTTCAACTTTTTATCATCAACAACCATTTCTGAAATGGCTTCGTCTTTTTCCACATCAAATACCGTGTGAAGTGTGTCAATCGCTACAAGTCCTTTAGATTCTAATATTTTCCTGAATTTATTAAAAATTAATAAGGTTCCTTCCTTCACCACTTGAACCATATCAGACTTTTCCATTTGCTCTTCCGCACGTTCCATGTCATCTAATACAGGTAACAAGGAAGTAATTACTTCTTTTCCCGCAGTTTGTCGTAGCTCAAGATTTTCTTTATAGGTTCTTCTTTTAAAATTATCGAACTCTGCAAACAGTCGAACATATTTGTCTTTTTGTTCACTTAATTCACTTTTTATTTTTTCTAAATCCAGATTTTCAATTACTTCATCTTGTTCTGTCACAGAGTTTTCGTCTTCAGAAAAATCTCCAGGTTCTACACTTTCATTTTGCTCAGTATCGTTCATGACTTTGTAATATTTTTCAAATTAATAAATGGCTGCGAAGTTACTATAGTCAAACTTTTTGCCAATTATAATATTGGGACAAAATGGCACAATGGTATATGCTGAAAAATTATGTAAAAAAGAAATGGGATGAAATGATGAAAGTGAAGTCAACAAAAATTACTTGGCAACCTGGAACTTGCCGGACTCTACAATGTTTCCTTTATCATCACGAAGTTGAAAAACATAAACCCCACGGTAAACATCCGTTAGAGGAACGGTGATTTTTTTATCAGAAATTTTAAGCTCAATTATTTTTTTGCCAATAAAATTAAAGATATAAAGGGTGTTCGTATTGTTGTAATTTTTAGAAAATTCAAAATTGATGAAACTCTCTGCAGGGTTTGGATAAAACTTAATAGTCTTCACCACATCTTGTGCGGGATAGGCAGGTTTCACCTGGGCATTGCTGCTAAAACTAAAACCAACAATAAATAGAAATATGTAAAAAATTCTTTTCAATAGGACAAATTTATAGTTATTAACTTAGAATAGCAACAAACTACCTCTGTAAAATTGTTATAAAAAGAAAGCTAATAGAATGTAAACGAATTTTGGGCTTCTAAAATTGTATGGGTAACATTGTATTTTTTAACAAATGGAAGTTATGAATTTTAAGATGAAAAGGATTTTAATATTCATTTGTTTTATCTTTTTGCACGGTTGCAATAATCCGCTTGACAGAAGTTATAGTTCGGCATCTTTTGAAAAGGATATACAGGATATCAGGAAGAATTCTGACATAACCGATCAGCAAATGCAGAACTTAAGTCAGTTTGTTTTATTAGCACGCATCGCAGGCAATAAACTGGAAGGGGAAACTTATAAAAGTATTTTAGACCGTATAGGCTCTCTGCAACAGACAACAAATGCAAAGGAAATGGAAATTGAAACGAGAAGAAATCGCCTGGCTTCATGGTGCCGGGTGGAACTTGTCAGCAAGGAATATTCTATAATAAAAGAAAAACCTTTTCTGGTATATACAATCAGTTTCACAAATATTTCTTCACAAAAAATAACAATGATTGTCGGAAACCTCACGTTCCAAGATTTATTGGAAAAGCCAATAAAAGTGATCGATATATTTTTTGATGAAAAAATAAGTCCAGGGCTAAGTCTTACCAAAACCTACCAATTCCCATACAATAATGCTGATGAAAATGATCAAAGAATAAGAACCAAAGATGTGGTGGATATGCGGGTGGTTTGGAATCCGGAAAAGGTTGTTTTGGCTGATGGTAAAATCTTGCAATAATTACCAGACTTCATATTCAAGCAATTCGTTTTCTCTTTTGGCGCGGTGACCTTCTAATACCGTTACCAGTACAACAGCAGCGGTTACTGTTGTAATTGTCAAAAATAGAAATGCATTCAATAGAGGTTTATTTTTCTTCTTTTTTTTGGGGTTACTTGCTTCCATTTCTTAATTCTTTGCAGGGGATATTTTTTATGCAATTTAATAAATCCTTGCTGAATTGAAAATGGTGACTCAATAAAATCAAATTAATAATACCGAGTTAATATAACTCCATTTATCTCCTTGAAAGATTTTATTTGAGAATATTTAGTTGTCGAAAATATTTACAGGTAGTATAATTTCCCATCGATTTTTACTCGCTTCTCCGTAAATGGTTTTATCCAGCAAGTAACTATAGCGAACGCCAAAATTTAGATTTACCTGGTTCCACCATTTGGTATCTAAAAAGATTTCAGCTCCCAAAGAACGAAATGAATTTTTGTAAACATTTCCATTGGAATAGAAATCCTTCACGCGGGTTTCATCATAAAAGAAATTGCTTCTTGCTCTGAGAAGATAAACAATATTAGCGAAGCCAAAATCCGGATACAATAACGGCATGTGATAATTGACACCCCACTTTCTCATGTCGTAAAAATTTGCCGATTCGTAACCTCTTGAAAAAGGAAATCCACTAGAAAAATTAATTTGATTGAGGCTGTCTTTCTTTAGGTAAGCACCATTTAAAACGAGGCTATGAGTTGGTGAAATTCCCGGAAAATAGAGATTGCCTGACACCATCCATTGGTGACCTTCGTAATGGGTCAACGAAGATTTTAAAGACACACTAATTGATTGTGCAAACCTTGGAAATATCTGGAGCTGTGCCTTTTGAATTTGATGAACAAAGGAAATATAATTATTGATGTAACTGTAGGAAACCGTATTAAAAGTGTCTTTGTATTTGCCGGTAAAGTTACTTTGATTGAACACGAATTGTGAGCCACCATTTAGTGAAACGATCGACCGTCCTTTACTGAGGTCTAATGGAATATTGAAACCAACGAAAGGTTCAAATTGGTTAAAATAAACCGGGTTTTGCCGCCGGAAAATTCGTCTGTCAAATGTGTAATTTACTCCTGCTGTTAAAAACGGGAATAAGCCCGCATACGTTGCGCTAAATCCTAACCTTTTAAATTTCTCGGATCTGTCGTACATCACGGAAAATTCAGATTGTAGTGTATTTAAAATGTTTTCACTTAGCAACGTTAATTTGTATTGTGGGTCATCAATGTAAGGCTGCAAACTATGAAAGTGGAAAAGATGAAAACTCTTTCTGTATTTGGTAATGGATACCTCATCATCCGGCACTTTATACAAGAGATTAGAATTAATATTATTCAAAGAATTTACTCCAAATGAAACCGTATTTCTTTGCATTTTATTTATCGCAA
>JBDSHT010000051.1:0-3554 GCA_039918315.1 Ginsengibacter sp.
CGCCTGCACCGCCGCCACCGCCTACTTTCCGCATCATCATTATAAAAACCAAAGCGATTAAAAGAATAGGAAGTAGCGTACTAATGATCTGTCCAAACAGTTCTCCTTCATCATCTGGTTTGTCAGGAACTTGCTTTAGCTGCGGATTATCCTTGTAAAAACTGGCTAATTGCGTAGCAAAAATTTCATCTTTTATAATTTTGAAATAAGCTTGTGGGCCAGTTTTCAATTTCTTTACATCTTCGTAAGCCGGACCAAATGCTTTTTTATATAAACCGGTAGAATCTGCCTGCAACTCCTGCGCATTAATTGTAACGCGAACTAATTTTTTGTTACCTACTGTCTTGATCTGATCAACATCTCCAAGACGGAGCATTTCGTAAAATTGAGTGTTATCAATTTCCAAACCCGCACCCTTCTCAGGCATCATCACATTATAGCCGATGATTAAAGCAGCCATGATTCCATAAACCCAATAGATACTGAGCCTTGGCTTTTTCTTAGGATCCTCTTCCTTGCCATTAGGGCTTGCCGGCTTAGGATTTAACCGCGATTGTATAGATTTTTTTTTCTTTTCTTCAGTTGCCATATCTTCTGGATTCTAATATTTTTTTGGTAGTCTTATTTCAGGAATAGGTAGTTGTGTCGGTAAAATTGTTTTTAAAAAAACATGGTCTATTTAGAGATATTAATGTTGTAATATTGAAGCATCGCTCCACATTTCCTCAAGTTTGTAAAATTTTCTGGGTTCAGGTAACATCACGTGAACTACAATATTTACATAATCAATCAGGATCCATTGTTCTCCCTGCCTTCCCTCGTGCTTATAAGGTAATTCGCCGCATTTCTTTTTCACTTCTTCCTCAATAGAATCCGCAATCGCTTTCAATTGCTGAGGGTTGGACGCTTCGCAAATAATGAAAAAATCAGTAACTGCTTCCGGGATTTTTTTTAAATCCAGGCTAACAATATTTTCACCTTTTTTTTCTAAGATTCCGTAGATAATACTCTTAAAGATTTTACTATTTCTGGTAATTCTTGTTACGGTGGATTTTTTTCTATTATCCAATAAAGTTAAATTATTCAAATGCGTTTTTTTTAATCCCTAAACTTGTGTTTTTCAATCGGCGAAAATAAATTTTATTCTGTTAGCTTGCGGTTTTATTAATAAAATTTGTATCTATTTTACCAAAAATACTAATTCTTTATCAATACCTTTTACATGCCTTTTTCCAGTAATAAAATTCTTGTATTACAGTCCGTAGGAAGTACCAACAACTATGCCATGGCAATGGTTCAAAAGGGGGAGGCTATTGACGGAAACGCAGTGTTTGCAATAGAACAACAAGAAGGGAAAGGCAGAAGAGGAAAAACGTGGAAAGCAAATGCCGGTGAGAATATTACACTATCCATAATGGTTGAAATGCAGTGGCTGCCTGCATCACAGCAGTTTCAACTAAGTGCGGCAGTTGCTCTTGCCTGCCATGATTTTATAGCTACGCACATTCCCGCAGAAATCAAAATTAAATGGCCTAATGATTTATTTATCAATGACAGTAAGGCAGGTGGCATTCTGATTGAAAATTCAATAAAGGGCCCTTTATGGCAGTGGGCGGTAATCGGGCTTGGTATAAATATTAACCAGGAAGACTTTGACGATTATCCTTACCCGGCGGCGTCTTTCAAAAAAATTACAGGGATTAATTACGATGTTTTAGCATTGGCTTCGCAACTTCATACAATGGTTTTAAAAAGAATTAGCATTTTAAAAGAAGGTGATTTTTTGAAATTGCTGGAAGAATACAACGAAAAATTATATGCAAAAGATCGAATGGTTAGGCTCAAAAAAGAAAATATAATTTTTGAAACTACCATAAAAAAAGTATCGGCATTTGGCCAATTGACTACAACGGATGCAATAGAAAGAACTTTTAATTTTGACGAAGTAGAATTTAAAGGACTCGTCTGATTTCTATAGCTCTTCGGCCTCCCGAGCTTCTATTTCATATTTGTTATTATAGTATCCGGACTTCATGCTTTCCCATAAATATTTAATGATGAAAGTGTAATAACCATTAGTTTCAAATTGGTTCACATGGCACATCTCATGCTTCACCCATTTTTTATCGAAAAGAAATTCTTCCCTGGTTACATTATATAGATGAATGGTTTTACCTAAAACGATGGCCACGTTTTGCGCACCTAACTTTTTAGCAGCTATCTTGCCCAGCCATGAATTTTCTTTGATGGTTACCTCCATTTAAAATTATTTTTTATTGTGCCGCAACAGCTTTCATAATCTCTTCGCTATGAACTTTAGACTTTGGCTTTTTAAAAACTTTAAAAATAATTCCGTCTTCATCGATTAAAAACGTGGTTCTAAAAAGGCCCATATATTTTCTGCCATACAAATTCTTCTCACCCCAAACTCCATATTTATCGATGATACTTTTATCCGGATCGGCAAGCAAAGTGAAAGGAAGACTATATTTCTCTTCAAATTTTTTATGCTTCTTTTCTTCATCAGGGCTTACGCCTAAAACTATCAAACCTTCTTTTTTCAAGGTTGAATAATTGTCGCGCAGATTGCAAGCCTCAATAGTGCATGTGGGTGTATCATCTTCCGGATAAAAATAAAGAACTACTTTTTTTCCTTTGAAATCTTTCAACGAAACTTTATTTGAGTCCTGGTCTTTTGCAGTAAAATCAGGAGCCTTATCACCTTCGGTTAAATGTGTCATCTTTTATTTTTTAGGTTTTTATCATTAAAACTAATTATCCTCTTTACCTGGTGAAATGCAAAACTTTTTCAGCCACATTTCCCGCAAGATCTTCAACAGTTATTTTTAATTCATGCTTTCCGGGCTGGCATTTTTCATCAAAAATATAAATAAACGAACGTCCTTTATCATTGGCAAATCTCAGCCATTTACCGTCCAGCATGGCTTTGAAGCTTTTTATTTCATCACTGTTATCTGTTGGCCGGAAAATAATACTCCTGCTTTTAGATAGATTGGAATTATCAGCAAAGCCTCCAATCACCGGAGGTATATCATCGAGTATCAATTCGAAATCGCCGAAGGCCCTGAACTTTGCGACGTACCAATCATTTTCTTTTTCAGCCTTCACCAAATCAGTTTTTCCTTTCCAGGTTCTTTTCATTAAAATTTTATCAGCAACATTTGTGTCAATTATTTTATTGGGTTTTAATTTTAGAGTAAATGCCGTTTCAGCCGGCACCAAACCCGATAACACAGAATGAACATCTGAAAATGCATCCGGCGCAATTGTCTTCTTTTTAGCATAGCTAAAAAAAACAGAATCATACAAAGTGGATGGCGGCAACATTAATTGAATATCCTCTTCCTCGAAAATATTTACAAAGCCTGGATGAAATTCTTTCTGTTGGTAATAATTGGACGAATCTCCAATGAAGCCTTTTTCAATTATAAGGCCTTTCTTAATTTTAAATTCTAAAACAGAAGTATTGTTATTTGCGTCCTTAACAACAATTTTAATGTCGTGCACCCTGTCATCATTTAACTCTATAACTC